>DATITS010000166.1:0-8507 GCA_035467535.1 Desulfobacterales bacterium | reverse complement strand
TATGCCGTGAAAGCCCAGGCCCGCGACAGCCTGGGATTGGAATCGGCCTGGTCGGGCGCCAAAACGGTCACCATCAGTCCAAACCCGCAAAACCAGGCGCCTGCTGTCAATGCCGGCTCCGATCAGACAGCCAACGCTGCTGCGACGGTGCCCCTAAGCGGCACCGGCACGGATCCGGAAAACGGTGCGTTAACCTACCAATGGCGGCAGACCGGGGGGACTCCGGTGACGCTGTCAAACCCGACATCGGCGAGGGCAAGCTTTGCCGCGCCCGGTATTGCCACGGGCACCGCTACCCTGACGTTTGAATTGCGGGTGACCGATGCCGCGGGGTTGTCGGCCGTGGACACCCTGACGGTTGTCGTCCAGTCGCCGGACATTGACGGCGATAAGGTCCCCAATAGCCAGGATGCCTTCCCCACCAACCCCGCCGAGTGGAAGGACAGCAACGGCAACGGCATCGGCGACAACGCCGACGCCGCAGCGGCCGCTGCAAAACAGGCGCCGGATGCACCGCTATTGGTCTCACCGGTCAACAATGCCATGGTGGGCATTAAAGCGATCCTGAAGACGGGCTCCTTCCGCACCGGGGTTGCCGGGACCGCCCACGCCAAGAGCCGCTGGCAGGTGTTCCGGGATGAGGACGCTGCCTGCGTGCTCGACATCCAGAGCAGCGCCGCGCTGACCAGCCTCACGGTTCCCAACCTCGTGCTGGATGAGGCCACCCCCTACTTCTGGCGGGTGCAGTTCATCGATTCAAAGGGGGCGGCCTCGGCGTGGTCCGATTACGAGGACTTTGTCACGAGCAAGACCAGTGCCGACCTCAACGCCAACGGCATCCCCGATGCCCAGGAAGTGGCGGCGACAGTGGACCTGGACAGGGACGGTGTGAAAGATAATAGTCAGCCCCGATATATCAAGTCGGTTAAGATGGAGGGTACCAGCGTCCAGCTCGGCGTCAGCATCAAGGGCTGCACCACCTGCCTCGGCGTGGAGTCCGTCGAATCGGAGGATGTCAGTCAGCCGGACTCGTATGCCTACGGCAAACCCACGCGCATGCCGTTTGGGCTGATCAATTTTAAGATCGCCGTAGCCAAGCCTGGCGACACGGCGGTCCTCAAACTGTATTTTTCCAAGGCGGCATCCTATTTCAGCAAATGGTACAAGTACGACCCAGTTGCCGATAAGTGGTACGACTTTTCGGCCTATGCCAAATTTGCCCGCGATCGCAGGTCCGTCACCCTTACTCTTAAAGACGGCGGGCCGGGAGATGCCGATGGGATTGCCAACGGCGTTATCGTCGACCCGGCCGGTGTCGTGGAAGCAGATGAGGAACCCGTCATGAATCGCGTAAGACCCAGGGCTTTGCGCCAGGGGTCGAGGAGGGAATGATGCAGATGATCGCCGAGTTGAAAATGTTGCTTCTGGAGATTCTCGAGTCCGCGTTTCAAAACGGGGACGTGCATGCCACGCAGCAGATGGGTGTCAACATGTCCAATGCCGTGAAACGCGAAGGCGTGGTGATTATCCAGAATCAGAATGTCGAAGTGCTCACCCGCATCATGCCGTCGATGGTGAAGACGCTGAAGCTGTGTGATGCCATGGAATCGAGCTGGCGCAGTCAGGGTGCGATCCCAATGGACGCGCAACCGCCGCAGCTTCCGCCACCGATGGCCGAGGGCGACACGGACCCGATCGAGACGTGCTGCGCATGGCTGTATGAAAACCACACCAATTGGCAGGACATGCAGGACCTGATGAAGGCGCGCTATCTGGAGTACGTGATCGGACGGTTCAAGACCAAGACCGAGGCTGCCAGGTGGCTCGGGGTCGGCAGCACCTATCTGTGCAAGCTGTCCAAAACGGCAACGCATGCCGTCAGCCGAAACTGAACGCCTGTGGACTCAGGAACTCCACTGCACCGGGTTGTCGTCGAGGTGGTCGGTCACGGTGCGGCCGATGGCGTCCATCTCCGCGAGGTCGTCCGGTGTGAGATCGACCCGGGCGGCCGCGGCGTTGTCTGCGGCTTGCACGGCGCTGCGGGCACCGGCGATGGCGCAGGTTCCGGGGTGGGATATCACCCAGGCCAGGGCGAGCTGCCCTAATGAGACCCCCTGGCGCTCCGCGATCGGCCGCAGGCGCTCCAGGGCCTGCTGGACACGGGCACGCATGTCGGGCTGAAATAGGCGATGCCCGGCGCGGTGATCCCCCTTCTCAAAGCGGTGCTGCGGGCCGAACTTGCCGGTCAGGATCCCCTGGGCCATGGGTGAATAGGCGAGGAGCGTGACGTTGTTGGCCTGGCAGTAAGACATGGCCTCTTTTTCGACGTGGCGCCAGAAAAGGGAATAGGGGGGCTGGAAGCTGTCGATGCGGCCGAAGCCTGCGGCCTCTTCGAGTTGGGCGCGTGAAAAATTCGACACCCCGATCGCCCGGATCTTCCCCTGAGCTTTGAGGTCGTTCAGCGCCCGCATGGTCTCCTCGATCGCAACCGGCCGGCTGCCCCAGGAGCCCGAGGGCCAGTGGATCTGATAGAGGTCGATGCGGTCGGTGTTCAGATTTTTGAGGGACCGGTTGCAGGCGGCGATCACCTGGTCGTACTGAAGGTGATTGGAAAAAACCTTCGTCATGATAACGACCTTGTCGCGGATGTCGGCGGTGGCGGCCGCAAGCATGCGCTCGGAGTGCCCCTTCCCGTACATCTCGGCCGTGTCGAAAGCATTGATTCCGGCCTCCACCGCGGCGTGGACGGCCCGGCGGATTTCCGTGTCGTCGATGCCGGTCCACATCTCCTTGCCTGCCTGCCACATGCCCATCACGATCGGCGAAATCTGAATGTCCGTTCTCCCCAGTCGGTGTGTTGCGCCCATTTTCGAGTTCTCCTTCCATGACGACTTCGTAATAAGTCCAACTTCGGCGTTGCGCTTCATCGCGTTGTCACTGCGGCGTACGATAAGTACGCCTCGTGACACGCGACTCGCGCGCCTTGAATTTGGAACTTATTACGAAGTCGTCTTTAAATCGACTTTTTACAGGTCTATCTTGCATGGCAGCGTTTAATCCGATTCTATGGACGATTCGGGGAAAATACAAGCCGACAGGGATCTCCGTACTTGGATTGACAGCCCCGGGTGCGAGACGTATATCTCAGCCATCAAAGGAGTCCGCGCGTGTATCTCGCATCCACCACCGTCGGAGGGAAGTTGCATTTTACCATCCGGGAATCCTACCTGGGAGAGGGAGTCTATCGGCACCGGGACCTTTGCGACCTGGGCCCGACGCCCGGCCGGCACATCGTCTACCCCGGCGGCAATGCTTTTTACGTGGAAGAGGCGGTGGAGGATGCCATTCGCGCCCGCGGCACCGAACCCAGCCAGGATGATTTGGAAACGATTTTCTGGCCGTTTGTCCGGCCCGACATTCGCCACAAACTGGAGCCCTTCCGGCGTCAGGAGCGCCGTTTGAAGGACGATCGCGATACCAAGCAGATCCCCCGGCCGGAGGGCGTGCACCTTTTCGACAAGCGGCGCATCCATTTCTTGAAATTCGGCCAGATGGAGCAGCGCTCCTTGAGCCGTCTGCCGGCCTCCGCCATCCGAATGCTGCAGGACAAGTCCCGCGACGAGATCGAGCAGGGGTTCATGCAGATGGAAAACGCCTTGCGGCCGCGTGAGATAAAAACCTATGCCTATGTCATCTTTAACCTGCAGCAGCACTTCACCCAGCGTTTTGCCAAGGAGACACCCGAACTTCTCGACCAGGATGAGGTCGACCGCTGTTTCGTGGAGGAGATCTGCAGGCTCCATGAGGATCCCGGGTTCTGGTCCGGGATGTCAACCGGAGGGCGCCTGCACGACTACCTGGTCCGCTACGTGCTGATGTTTTTCGACCATGACTACGCCGCGCGGTCCCTGTTTGACGACTATCTGCGGGACTTTATGAACCGGCACCGCGAGCACCGTCCGCCGGAGTCGGTGACCGTCAACATGGAGGAGGCCGGACGCATCTTCGGCAAGAGCCGCGAGGCTTTGAAAAAATTGACCCGTGCGGAGCTCAGCCGGCTCTACCGCAGACGGGCCCAGGAACTGCACCCCGACAAGGGCGGGGACCACGAGACCTTTCTGCGACTGACCGCGGCCTATCACAAACTTCTGCGTGTGAAGAAGTGAGGGTTTCGCAACATCTTTTAGCTCCGCAGGTCGCGGAGCTAAAAGATGAAATCAGTTTATCCTTCCAAATTTTAGGCACTCGCTTCACCGTGTCCGCGCGTGTCTGCGGCAAAAAAATTGGTAACTTCTCAGGAGGATAGGATGGATGGCGTGTTCGATTTTGACGAGGTGGTCGACCGGCGGGGTACTGCCAGCGAAAAGTGGGAGAAGTACCGGGGCCGGGACATCCTCCCGCTGTGGGTGGCCGACATGGATTTCCGCTCGCCGCCGGCCGTCATCCAAGCGCTGCACCGGCGCACCGAGCACGGCGTGTTCGGGTACACCGGGCCGCCGCCGGAGTTGGTCGAGGCGACGCTATCCATGCTGGACCGCGATTACGGCTGGCAGGTCGAGCCGGACTGGCTCGTCTGGCTGCCGGGGCTCGTGAGCGGCCTGAACGTCACCTGCCGCGCGGTGGGCGAGGATGGGGACGAGGTGCTGACGCTCACCCCGGTGTATCCCCCGTTTCTGTCCGCGCCGGTGAATTCGCGGCGGGGGGTGGTGCGCGTGCCGCTGCGGGAGGAAAACAACCGCTGGGGCCTCGATGTCGAACGACTGGAAGCCGCCGTCACCCCGCGCACGCGGCTGTTCATGCTCTGCAACCCGCACAACCCGGTCGGCCGCGTTTTCGACCGCGGGGAACTGCAGGGGCTGGCCGACTTCTGCCTGCAGCGCGGAATCGTTATCTGCGCGGATGAGATTCACTGCGGGCTGCTGCTCGACGCGGACAAACGCCACATCCCGATTGCGACCCTCGCACCCGAGGTCGCGCAGAGCACCATCACCCTGATGGCCCCGAGCAAGACCTTCAACATTGCCGGCCTGGGGTGCGCGTTTGCCGTCATTCCATCGGAGGCGCTCCGGCGCAGGTTCCGGCAGGCGAAAGCCGGGATCGTGCCGATGCTCAACCCATACGGGTACCTTGCGGCCGCCGTGGCCTACCGGGATTGCGCCGACTGGCACGCGGCGCTGATCGATTATCTGAAGGCCAACCGCGACACGCTGGCTGCGGCCCTGGGACGGATGGCCGGCGGGCTCACCATGGCGCCCGTGGAGGCGACGTACCTGGCCTGGATCGACATGCGCGGCACCGGCATTTCCGCTCCCGTCACCTTCTTCGAGGCGGCGGGTGTGGGCCTGCAGGACGGACGCGACTTCGACGGGGCCGGTTTCGTGCGCCTGAATTTCGGCTGCCCGCGTTCGGTTCTGAACGAGGCGCTGGCGCGGATGCACCGTGCGCTCGCAACGCTGCATGGCGGGTGAAGGAGGAGTTCCGGTATCATTCTTGCATAATTAACATCCGTCAAAGCTATATTTTACTGGAAGTGGTTTCACAACCCCGGATCACGCCTGAGGGCAAGGCGCAGGCCGATTCGAAAGCGCAGCAACCACGCCAGTATGTGAGCATTTCGAGAGGCCTGCAACGCCGCCATCGGGGGTCAGACGGGGTTATACCACTTCTGGAAACATCTGTGTTTCGTGCGCCGGGGTGCCTCCTGCGCGCCGGGCAGCGTCAATTTATTGGACAATTTTCGGATGAAGACCTGGATTGAGGATCTCCGCAGCGGGTTGGCGCGGAAGGCGCAGGCGGACCGGATCGCCGGGGGCAAGACCGGTGCCGGCATCGGCGCAGCCCTGCGCCGCCACTACCCGTTTTTTCGGCGGCACTGGCGGAAAGGCGCCCTGGGTTCCGGGCTCATCCTGCTCAACGTCCTGCTCGCCTTTCCCATGCCGCTTTTCTCACGGTTTGCCATCGACGACGTCATCCTGGGCCGCGATCTGCCTCTGCTCCCCTGGGTCCTGCTGCTCATGGTGGCGGTCGCCCTCTGCGTGCGGGGCATCGGCCTGTTCCAGAACTACTTCTTCCTGCGTTACAGCCAGGAGGTCAGCCTCGACATCCAGCAGCAGGTGCTGGACCACGCCTTCCGCCTGCCGAAATCCTTCTTCGACCGGCACCAGACCAGCTACCTGATGGCCCGCGTCAGCGGCGACCTCAACGGCGTCACCTGGTTCCTCTCGGGAAGCCTTGTCGCGATCGTGGAGAACAGCCTGCGTCTCATCGGCGGGCTCGCCTTCCTTTTCTACCTGGAATGGCGGCTGGCCCTGGCGGCGCTTGCCATCCTGCCCGTTTTTGCGCTCTGCCTGCGGTTCTGCTCCGACCGGATGAATGCCCTGAACCATGCTGGAAACGAGGAAAACGCCCGCTACATGAGCTGCTTTCAGGAGACGCTCTCCTCCGTGCCCCTGGTCAAGGCCTACGCGGTCGAGGAGAGTGCCGTGACACGGATCATGAGCGGCTTGCGGCAACTCTTCCAGGTGTCGGCGGAACGCTCGGTCGTGGCTTCGCTCACGGGGCTGATGCTTTCCTCCACGCCGAGCCTCGTTAATTTCATGGTCTTCGCGATCGGCGCCGTCTGGGTCATCACGGGCCGCTGGAGCCTGGGGAGCCTCTTCGCCTTCCAGGCCTACCTGGGCTACGTCTTCGGCCCGGCCGCCTCTCTCAGCCATTCGGGCCTCCAGGTGCAGAACATCCGGGCCTGCCTGGAGCGCCTGGCGGCCCTGCTGGACGTGGTGCCCGAGGAGCATTCCGGGAAGGGCGAAGCGGTCGAGCGGCTGGAAGGCCGGGTCGAGTTTCGCAACGTCTGCTTCGCATACGAACCGGCAAGCCCCATCCTCACGGACGTCTCGTTTCTCGTCCGGCCGGGCGAGCGCATCGCCATCGTCGGGCCGAGCGGCGTGGGAAAGACGACGCTTTTGAGTCTGCTGCTTTGTTTCTACCGGCCCACGGCGGGCGAGATCCGCTACGACGGGAAACCGGCCGCCGATTACCGGCTCCGGTCGCTGCGCCGCCGGATCGGCTATGTCGCCCAGGGCCCGGTCCTGCTTTCCGGCACCGTCATGGACAACCTGCGCTACGGGGACCTCGACGCATCGGAAGCCGATGTCCGCCGGGCGGCCCGGGTGGCGGGAATTCACGCCGACATCATGCGACTGCCCGCCGGGTACGCAAGCGAGATCGGCGAAAGAGGGGCCAATCTCTCCGAAGGCCAGAAGCAGCGCCTGTCCATCGCCCGGGCCCTGGTGAAGGACCCCGACATCCTCATCCTCGACGAGCCCACGGCGGCCCTGGACGGGCTTACGGAAAAATCCCTCTTCGAGGCCCTGCCGGAGCCCACGCGGGACAAGACCCTCTTCATCGTCGCCCACCGCCTCGCGACGGTCGTCGACGCGAGCCGCATTCTCGTTCTGAACGAAAACCGCCTCGTCGCCGAGGGCACCCACGCCGAGCTCTTGCGGACGAACGCCTATTACCGGGAGCTCGTCTCCAGCCAGATGATCCCCGACGGGAAGGATGCGAAAGGTGAGATCCTCCGCTATGGAAGTCTCCGTCTTCATTCCCGTGCATAACGGGGCAAAGTACCTCGCACAGGCGATCGAGAGCGTCCTGGGCCAGACGCACCGGGAGCTGGAGCTTGTCGTCATCGACGACGGCTCCACGGACGGAAGCCTGGCCATCGTGGAGCGCTACGCCCGCGCCGACCGACGGGTGCGGGTTTTTACCCAGGAAAACCGGGGGGTGACGGCGACGGCGAACCGGGGTCTCGCGGAGGCCCGGGGCGACTGGGTCGCCCGGCTGGACGCCGACGACCTGTTCTTTCCCGAGAAGATCGAGCGCCAGCTCGCCTTCGTGAAGCGGCATCCCGACCTGCGGATCGCGGGGACGCGCGGCTGGTTCATCAACGACCGGGGCCGGTCGCTCGGGCTCGTGGGGACGGAAGGGCCTTTCACGCGGGAGGAGTTCCTCCGCCGCAGGGAGAGCGGGGAGCCCGTCTAGTTCATCCACTCCTCAACACTCATGCACCGCGAGACCATGCTCGCGATCGGCGGCTACCGCACACAGTTCGTCCAGGCCGAGGACGTGGATTTGTGGCTGCGCGCGGCGGAGCGTGGATATCTGCTCCTGAAGCTCCCGGAGCCGCTCGTTCTCTACAGGATCCACCGCGAGTCGCTGACCATGGCCAGGAACGCCGAGCAGAAGCTCTGTCACCGGTGGGTCATGGCTTGCGCGCAGGCGCGGCGAAAAGGCCGCCTGGAGCCTTGCTTTGCGATGTTTCGCGCAGCCGAGCGGCACAGGCCTTCGGGCGAGAAGGTCTGCGCCTTCCTGCTCGAAGCCGGCGAACGCCTCTACCAGCGGGCGGCCCTGCATTATGCTGGCGGCTCGTACCCGTCGCTTGCGGCCTGCCTGCTGGCATCCCTTGCCCTCACTCCGGGCCACGTGAGTCCGAGGTTCTATGACCGGAA
>DATITS010000165.1:0-9992 GCA_035467535.1 Desulfobacterales bacterium | reverse complement strand
ATGTCGACCCCTTTGGGGCTTGCGTCGACGCCATGGACCCAGCCCCACGGGGTGGCCAGAGGCAGGATGTCCGCGTCGTAGAGCGTGGCCGGCCCCGGGGGGGCGGCGAGCTCCCGCACCAGGCCCAGCGCGCACTCCACCCCGGCCGCCCCGTTGCCGTTAACGCCGGCGATGACGAGAACCCGTTTCAAGCCGGGTTGGAAGGGCCTGTAAACGATGCGCCAGAAGGGAGCCTCGAAGCCAGGAGTGCTGACTTGCCCGAGGTCGGTCAGCAGTACGTTCGGCGAGGCGGCGTCCGCAGCCTGCAGCCGGTCTTGAATGGGCGCGAGACTCCTCACGGCCGGGTAGCTGTAATCGGTCGCGTGACGCATCCGTAACAGCGAGCACGACCACAACGCCAAGGGGATCACGAATACGGCCAGCACCCGCATGGGGCGCGGGCCGAGCGCAGAACGGAATGTCCCGGAAGTCGTCATGTTTTGTCGGCGATGATCCAGGCGGTCAGCCGCCTGTCCGCTTGGATCTGGACTTTTAGCCCGCGGTCGGCCAACATGTCGCGGATTTCCTGGGGCCGGAAGAAGCGGCTGCGCATCAGGGTGGTCCGCTCGGCCAGGGCGATCAGCTTGACCGCGGTCCGGTTCAGGTCGAACTCTTCGATGAGCAGCCTTCCCCCGGGCTTGAGGACGCGGACGAGGTCCTCGATGGCCGCCCGTTGACGGGTGAAGTGGTGCAGGGCGTCGACGACCAGGATCCGGTCGAACGTGCCGTCGCCGAAGGGCAGCTGCTCGGCGCGGGCCCGCACTGCCGGCAGCGCTCGTGCGCCGGCCCGGGTCAGCATGTGCTGGGAGATGTCGCTCACCACCACGTTCCCGACCAGCCGGCGCAGGGGTAGCGACACGCGGCCGGTGCCGCCGCCGCCGTCCAGGAGCCACCCGGCCGCCGGGAGCTTCAACAGGCCCATCAGACGCAGCGGGTCCGGCGGGCCCATCAAGCGGTCGTAGAACGGCGCTATGAACCTGAAGTGATCGAACATTTAACGTAATGATACAAGGGTTCAAGGTGCAGGGTTCAGGGTTTAGAAAATCCAGCTGGGCTGCCGGACCGGAAACGGGCAGTTCACCCGCAGACCAACCATCCACTTATAACCAAGATGGCCTCCGCTTTCAAGAGCGGCTTGGAGCTTTCTCGGTTGCGGGTAGACCTCAGATATCAGGGTTCAGGGAATCCGCTCCGACGGGCGCCATAGTGCTCGGCCTCCTCCCGCAAGGACGAATCCGGCCATTGGCGATCAGCCCCCGGCAACAGTTTTTTTCCTGAACCCCGAACCCTTGAACTCTATCTACCTGAGTCGTTACCTGTGCCCACCCCCGCGTAGGGGTGCGGCCGTCGAGGACTCTATTGATTTTATCGAAGGAATAGGGTAGTTACGACGGCAGATTCCTGCCGGTCAGCGTCCTTTGCGGACGGAATCGGTGCGGACCAACGTACCGGTGTTCGGCAGCCGGCTGACCTTCTCACAGGAGCGGGTCCATGAGCATGTGTATCCTGCTGAATGCAGACTACACCTTTCTCAACCTGGTGCACTGGAAGCGGGCCGTGTGCCTGATGACAAAAGGCAAAGTGGAGGTCATCAAGGATTCGCAGGCGACCGTGCACAATGCCAGCGGCGCGGAGTTGCGCATACCGGCCGTCATGCGGCTGGTCAAGCTGATCCGCACCATCTACCGGGCCGGTGTCGCGTTCACCAAGCGCAACGTTCTGGTGCGGGATGGCTTCCGGTGCGCTTACTGCGGCGGCCAGAAAGACCGGCTGTCCATCGACCACATCGTTCCGCGATCGCGCGGCGGAAAGACCACATTTGAAAACTGTGTCGCCGCCTGCAAGAGCTGCAATCTGAGAAAGGGCGGCCGCACCCCCAGTGAAGCCGGTATGTATCTCAAGGTGAAAGCCTATCAGCCCACCATAACGGAATTTTTGCGCATGAAATTCCGCAGCCTGGGTTTCAACGACCTGCTGGCCGATCTCGGTTTTTAATAACAACTCGACCGATTCTTCCCAGCGGGCGGCGGCGCGAGGGCAGCCTGCGCGACCGGCCGTTCGGGGCATGCGCGCGAAGGCGAGAGGACAACGACTGCGATGAAGGGCATCATTCTGGCCGGCGGCTCCGGCACACGGCTTTATCCGATCACGCTGGGCGTCAGCAAGCAGCTGCTGCCCGTCTACGACAAACCGATGATCTACTACCCGCTCTCCGTGCTCATGCTGGCGGGCATCCGCGAGATCCTCGTCATCTCCACCCCCATCGACCTGCCGTTTTTTCAGCGGCTGCTGGGCGACGGTTCGCGGCTGGGAATAGCGTTCACCTACAAGGAACAGCCGCGGCCCGAAGGCCTGGCCCAGGCATTCGTCATCGGCCGGGAATTCATCGGTACCGACACGGTGTGCCTGATCCTGGGCGACAACATTTTCTACGGCCCAGGCCTTCCCATGATCCTGCGCGAGGCCGTCAAGCTGACGCGGGGCGGGCTCATTTTCGGCTACCCGGTCAGGGACCCCGAACGATACGGGGTGGTGGAGTTCGACGCCAACCGCCAGGTGATCGGCATCGAGGAGAAACCCCAGAAACCCAAGTCGAACTACGCCGTGCCGGGTCTTTATTTCTTCGACAACGACGTGGTCGACATCGCCGCGAAGCTCAGGCCCTCCGCCCGGGGTGAGATCGAGATCACCGATGTGAACCTGGCCTACCTGCGCCGGGGGGACCTGCGGGTGGAACCCCTGGGCCGCGGGTTCGCCTGGCTCGACACCGGCACCCACGAAGCCCTTCAGCAGGCGGCAAGCTATGTGCAGGTCATCCAGGACCGCCAGGGGTTGAAGATCTCCTGCATCGAGGAGATCGCCTACCGCCTCGGGTACATCGACCGCACCCAACTGCTCGTGCTGGCCGCCGAGCTGGCCAAGAACGACTACGGCCGCTACCTGATGGACATCGCCAACGAGGACGGGCAGCCCTTGTGATGAACGCGGGTACAAGGGTTCAAGCACCAAGAGCTTTAGAAGTGGTTTTATAACTTTTTCGTAACTCAGGTAGATAGGCTGAAGGTAGATAGACTGAAGGAGAAAACGTGCGGGATCGCACAAAGCCCAAATCGTTTGAAACCGTTGGCAGGTGATGGTGCCATGGATGATCGTTATTGTCCTTCAGCCTTCAGCCTAAACGCCTGAGCAGTTACTCTTTGACGCCAACCCGATCCGGGAGGATATGATGGATTACAAGCAGACCCTGAACCTGCCTTCGACGGCATTTCCGATGAAAGCGAATCTGGCCCGGCGCGAGCCGGAGCAGTTGCAGCAGTGGGAGGTGAGCCGGCTTTACGAGCAGATCCGGAAAACCTCCAAGGGCCGGGAGCCGTTCATCCTGCACGACGGGCCGCCTTACGCCAACGGGAACATCCACATCGGTACCGCGCTCAACAAGATCCTGAAGGACATCATCGTGCGCTCGCGGCAGATGGCCGGGTTCGACGCCGTCTACGTCCCGGGCTGGGATTGCCACGGGCTGCCGATCGAGCACAACGTGGACAAGGAGCTCGGAGAGAAGAAGAAGGAGCTCTCCCGCTCGCAGGTGCGCCGGCTCTGCCGGGCCTATGCCGAACGGTTCATCGACATCCAGCGCGCGGAGTTCAAACGGCTGGGGGTCATGGGGGACTGGGCCAACCCCTACCTCACCATGAACTACGCCTACGAGGCCGTGATCGCCCGCGAGTGCATGAAGTTCGGCCAGAACGGCGGCCTGACGCGCAGCAAGAAGCCCATCCACTGGTGCTTTACCTGCCAGACCGCCCTGGCGGAGGCCGAAATCGAATACCAGGACGATTCGACGCCATCCATTTTCGTGAAGTTTCCCCTGCAGGACGACCTTGCCGCGGAATACCCGGTGCTCACCGGAAAAACGGTCTATGTGATCATCTGGACCACCACCCCCTGGACGCTGCCGGCCAACCTCGGCATCGCACTGCACCCCGACTTCGAGTACGTGGCCGTGGACACCGGTGCGGGCGGGGTCTTCATCATGGCCCGGGATCTGGTCGACGCCTGCATGGCCCGCTTCGGGGTCCGCGATTTTTCCATCCTGACGCGCCTCGATCCGAATAAGCTCGAGCGCAAGCGCTGCCGGCACCCGCTGTACGGCCGCGATTCGCTGATCGTGCTGGGCCGCCACGTGACGCTCGACGCCGGCACGGGCTGCGTCCACACCGCGCCCGGCCACGGCCGCGAGGACCACGAAGTCGGGCTGGAGTACGGTCTGGAGGTCTACTCGCCGGTGGACGATCAGGGCCGTTTCACCCCTGACGTGGAGTTCTTCGGCGGCCAGTTCGTCTTTGCCGCCAACACGCCCATCAGCGCCCGGCTCCGGGAAAACGGCTCCCTCGTGCACGAGGGCCGCTTCGAGCACTCCTATCCCCACTGCTGGCGCTGCAAGCAGGCCGTCATTTTTCGGGCCACCCCGCAGTGGTTCATCTCCATGGACAAGACCGGGCTGCGGAAAAAATCCCTGGAGGCGATCGACCGCGTGCAGTGGATCCCCCCCTGGGGGCGCGAGCGTATCTACGGGATGATCGAGAACCGCCCGGACTGGTGCGTCTCCCGGCAGCGGGCCTGGGGGGTGCCGATCACCGTATTCTATTGCGATAAGTGCGAGGCGCTCCTGCTGAACGATCAGATCGTGGACCGCGTCTACCGGATGTTCGCCGAGCACGGCGCGGACGTCTGGTTCGAGCGCGCCACGGCCGAAATCCTGCCGCCGGGTGCGGCTTGCGCAAAATGCGGCAACACCGGTTTCGTCAAGGAGGTCGACATTCTGGACGTGTGGTTCGACTCCGGGGTGAGCCACGCCGCCGTGCTCGAGGCGCGTCCGGACCTGCGCTGGCCGGCCGATCTCTACCTCGAGGGCAGCGACCAGCACCGCGGCTGGTTCCATAGCTCGCTCTTGACCGCGGTGGGCACCCGCGGCCAGGCGCCCTACCGGGCGGTGTTGACCCACGGCTTCGTGGTGGACGCCGACGGACGCAAGATGTCCAAGTCCATAGGCAACGTCATCGCCCCCAAGGCGGTGATCGACAAGTACGGCGCGGAGATCCTGCGCCTGTGGGTTTCCGCCTCGGACTACCAGGAGGATGTCCGCATCTCGGACACCATCCTGTCCCAGTTGAGCGACGCCTATCGCCGCATCCGCAACACCAGCCGGTTCATGCTCGGCAACCTATACGATTTCGACCCGGCGCAGGACGCCGTGCCTGCCGGCCAGATGTTTGCCATCGACCGCTTCGCCCTGCACAAGCTCCAACTCCTGGTGGACAAGGCGCGCCGGGCCTACGACGTCTACGAGTACCACACCATCTATCATGCGCTGTACAACTTCTGCACGGTGGATCTTTCGGCGTTCTATCTCGACATCCTGAAGGACCGGCTCTACACCTCGCCGGCCCGGTCGGTCGCGCGCCGCAGCGCCCAGACGGCCCTGCACACGCTGGTGGGGACACTCGCCCGGCTGATGGCGCCGATCCTGCCGTTCACGGCCGAGGAGATCTGGCAGCACATGCCGGCCGTCCCGGGAAAGACCGCCAGCATTCACCTGAGCCGCCTGCCCGAACCGGACGCGGACCTGAAGGACGACCGCCTGGCCGCGCGCTGGGAGCGCCTGCTGCAGGTGCGCGGCGAGGTGACCAAGGCCATGGAGGAGGCGCGGGTGCAGAAGCTGATCGGACACGCGCTGGATGCGTCTGTGATCCTGTCGGTGGGGGCGGAGCTTTACGCCATGCTTGCATCCGATGCCGCCGACCTGCGCTCGATCCTGATCGTTTCCGCCGCCGAACTCCGCCAGGACGAGGTGCTCGAGGGGGCCTGGGAAAGCCCCGACGTCGAGGGGCTGAAGATCCAAGTGCAGGCGGCTGCCGGGAAAAAATGTGAGCGCTGCTGGGTGCATGAAACCTCCGTCGGCGAGATTCCGGAGCACCCGAGCATCTGCGCGCGCTGCCGGGATGCGCTTTCCAAGATGCAGGCGGTGTAACTCGATGATCGCTAAAAAATTCGCATTTCTGACCATCGTCGCCGGCACGGTGCTGGGGCTGGACCTTTTCACCAAAATGCTGGTTCTCGCGCACCTGCCGCTGGGCGCCGGCATCCCGGTCATCCCGGGCCTGTTCGACCTGACCCACGTGCAAAACCCCGGCGGCGCCTTCGGGTTCCTGGCAACCATGGGCCCGCAGGCCCGGGGCGTGATCTTTATTTTGGTCTGCCTGGTGGCCGTCGCGGTGATCCTGTGGTTCTACATGCAGACCCCGGTTCAGCAGAGAGGTCTCGCCTTCGGGTTTGCCCTCATATTCGGCGGGGCGATCGGCAACCTCGTAGACCGGCTGCGGTTCGGGGCGGTGATCGATTTTATCGATATCTACATCGGCGACCTGCACTGGCCCGCCTTCAACATCGCCGACAGCGCCATCACGGTAGGGGTGACGATCTTTGCGTTCCACGTGATGTTCCGCAAGATGCCGGGATGACCCGCTTCGGCCGAAAGCCCGGGGCCTTTGCCCGGGCAGGGGCCGCAGAAGACCTGTATGGCTGAGATCAAGTACCAGCAACTCGCCTCCCACCTCAAGGACCTCGGCCAACCCGCGGCCGGCGGCCCGGGCGTCTATCTGATCCACGGCGAGGACCTCCTGGTCGCCGGCGTTTTCGATGAGATTCTGCGATGGTTTCTGCCGGAGCCCCAGGGCAGCCTGAACTATGAACCGTTCGACGGCGCGTCGGCCGACATCGGCGACGTTCTTGCGGCCGTGAACACCTTTTCGCTCATGCCCGGGACCAAGGTGGTGGCCCTGAAGGATGCCCGCATCTTTCACACGAAAGAGGCTGCGTCCGGGCTGCTCGATCAGGCCCGCAAGGCCCACACCGATGGCGACATGGCCAAGGCCGCCCGCTGCTTTCTGCGCGCCCTGGGCCAGCTGGGCCTGGCCATCGAAGATGTGGGCGGCCCCGGCCAGCGCGACCGTTTGAAGGCGGGGTCCGACCCCGGGGGGGATGAGGGCTGGATCGATGCGCTCCTGGCCCATTGCGCCGCGAACAACCTGGCGGTGCCGGCGGCGGCAGACACGGCCGGCATGCTGGAGCGGGTCATCGCGAAAGGCTTTCCCCGGGAGAACCACCTGCTCATCACCACCGCTACGGTCGACCGCCGCCGCAGCCTGTACAAGGCCGTGGGAGAAGGCGGAATGATCATCGACTGCTCCGTTCCCACGTCTGACAGCAAGGCCGACCGGGGCGTTCAGGAGGCGGTGCTCTCCGAGCATGTGAAGACCATCCTTACCCCCCGGCGCAAGACCATGAACCGGTCCGCCTTCCAGGCCCTGTGCGAGATGACGGGCTTCAATCTCGGCACCTTTTCGCACAACCTCGAGATGCTCGCCGACTACGCGGGTAGCCGCGCCGACATCACGGCCGAGGATGTGCAGGCCGTCCTCACGCGCTCGAAGAAGGACCCCATCTACGAGTTTACCAACGCCGTAACGGACCGGGACCGGGACCGGGCGTTCTTCTTCCTGAGATCCCTGCTGGAAGGCGGCATGCACGCGCTGCAGGCCCTGTCGGCGATCGCCAACCAGGTGCGCAAGCTGATGGTGGCGAAGGGTTTTACGGAAAGCCCGTCCGGGGCGGCCTGGCACCGGGGGTGCTCCTACCCGCAGTTTCAGAAAAGCGTCATGTCTGCCGTGGTTCAATACGACCGCGAGCTTCTGAGCCTGCTGGAAATGTGGGAAAGCGATTTGGCCGAAGCGCCGGTCGAGGGCCCGAAAAAGAAGAAGGCGAAGGCCAAAACGGCCACCGACCTGCTGCTCGCCAAGAACCCGGGCAACGCTTTCCCGGTGTATCAGCTCATCAAAAAATCCGACGGTTTCTCGCGGGAGGAGCTGCTGCGGGCGATCGAGCTGCTGAGCGAGACCGACAGCCAGCTCAAGTCCTCGGCCCTCGATGCGCGCTTGATTCTGGAGCGGCTGATATGGCAGATATGTGAAAAGTGATGACGGCTTCGTAAATAGGCCAGTTTCGGCGTTGCGCTTAATCGCGTTGTCGCTGCGGCGAACATTAAGTACGCTCACTCCACACGGTTGTTTGCTATCGCAAACGTAACGCTGCAAGCACGGACGTGTTTTGTCTTTTCGGCCGCTGCCCGAAAATCCAAGCCACCCGCGCGGCGGGTGGTCGTTTGTGCGCGCCCTTTTATCAAGGGTCGCATATTTGTATTGACGCGAGCACCCCCTCACCCTGCCCTCGCCCCCGGGAGTGGGGGAGAGGATTAAGGAGAGGGGGGTCGCTCTCGGTCGATACTATTTCGCGACAATTAATGACTCGGCCTCTTTGCAAAGCCATCGATCTGAATGAGTTATTGCGAGCCCATCAAAAGGTGAATGGTGACAGACGCCATGGGGTTTATCCGGAACCAGGAAGAGAAGCTGACGGCGAAGTTTCTGCGGTGGCAATATGAAAAGCAGAAGCTGCCGCTGCCTACGGAAGCCGACCTGATGACGCAGACGGCGCGGATCGTCGACGAGGCGCACCGGATCGCGCGGGAGCGGGGCGGCAATCTCTTGATGATCATGAAGGAGCTGGTGCGCGGCTTTTTAGAGAAAAAGTAGGGGGAGCCCGCTTGACGGTGCTCCGCTTGACCCACACTTCTACCCGTTCACATGTTGACGGCAGCCTAGAGAGCCGTTGGACTTTAGTGCGCACCCTGGTCCTCCTCCCAAAAAAAATGCAAAAACTTTCAAAGTTGCTTGACAATAATAAATTTGCGGGCTACGCTTTAGTTGCCTAATCCTGAAAATATCAGGAGCGGGGGACCCAAGTTTTTGGGGCGCATCGCCATTTGGCGAGGGGTAACCTTATCGGCCCTAGCCCTTCAGCTAACCTCGTAGGCGTCGATGAGGAAACCCTTCGGAATCGGTCGAGGGTCTTTCCTCGAACATCTCGATTCCGGAGGTTGCGAGAATGTCTATCAAGTATTTCGATTTTACTACTCCGCAGTTCTTCCTTTTTAGAAATCAGTCTAAACATCTCAGCATCCCGCAGTACCATATCCTGATTCTCGCCTGGTGTGCTCTTGTCATCCTCTATGGTGAACCCGGCCTAAGCCCCACTCCCAAACACAGCGAAACATGACAGCTTTTTCGGTTGCTGAACACTGACCGATTGAGCCGAACCATGCCCGAATTCTGAAGGGGCATTCAATTCGCCTGGTCGTTAAAGGCCGCAGTCACCATAGGAGAACCATCATGATCGCTTCCAAATCGGTCAGCAGGATCTGGAGCATTGCATTTGAAATCGTTGTCTGCATTATCGTCGGCGTCATCGCATCCAATGCCCTGGCCGCCCAGGCCACACTCGCCTGGGACCCCAACACGGAGAGTGATCTGGCGGGCTACCGGGTTCATTACGGCACGTCCAGTGGCAGCTACACGGTTCACACCGATGTTCACAACGTCACCACCTACACCGTGACCGGGCTGACGGCCGGGCAGACCTATTATTTTGCGGCCACCGCTTACGATACCTCCGGCAACGAGAGCGGCTATTCCAACCCTGTGAGCTATGCAGTCCCGGGCGTGAACGGGGCGCCCACGACCCCTGCCACCCCAGCGGGGGCCTCCAGCGCGCTGGTGAACACGGCCATCACGTTTAGCACCTCGGCCACCGACCCCAACGGCGGCAGCCTGCAGTACCGCTATGACTGGGGCGGCGGTGTCCTCTCCGGGTATGGGGCCGCCAGCCAGTCGCACAGTTGGGCCGCGGCCGGGCAATATGCCGTGAAAGCCCAGGCCCGCGACAGCCTGGGATTGGAATCGGCCTGGTCGGGCGCCAAAACGGTCACCATCAGTCCAAACCCGCAAAACCAGGCGCCTGCTGTCAATGCCGGCTCCGATCAGACAGCCAACGCTGCT
>DATITS010000164.1:0-4369 GCA_035467535.1 Desulfobacterales bacterium | reverse complement strand
CGTTTGATCCGCTCCCGGACGAAGTCGTACTCGACCCAGTTGTCCAGGAAGGAGGCCAGGGCATCCCGGTAGAAACGCAGGGCGGTTTTCTTGTCCTTGGCCCCCTCGGCCCAGAAGCCTGCGGCGGTGAAGCCGCTGATGGCCATCTCCGGGATCTCCCCGGCCTGCATGCGCAGCGCCTCCTCGGCCTGCTGCCCGAGAAGGTATTCGGCGACGGAGCCGAACCAGGCCTCGCGGGTGCTGCGGCGGTAGTCGGATAGCTGCGCCCGGCTCTCTGCTTCGCGGCCCTGGTTACGCAGGACGCCGGCCGCCAGCAGGCCCAGGCTCATCCGCAGGGCATTCGGGCGGCCGCCGGCGTCAAGGAAAGTATTGATGTGCGCAAGGGCCTCCGGGAAGTCCTCCGCGGCGGCTGCGGCGAAGGCCAGGGTGCCGAGGGCGGCACGGTTGTCGGGTTCGAGCCGGAGGATGTCCTGCAGTGCGGCACGCTTTTCTTCCAGGCTCAATTCACCTCCCGCCAGTCTGGCCCCGATCGTCGACAGCTCCTCCTGGCGCTTCTTCTTCGTTTCCAGGGACACCCGCTCGGCCGCGTCGAACCGCGCGATCCGGGCGCTGTCAGCAGCGGCCTGGCCGTTCGCCGGTGCGGCGTTGCGTCGCAGTTTGCGGACCTCATCGAGCTTTGCGCGCGCGAGGAAGATCTCCCACCCATCGGGGTCAGCGGCGAGCACAGCCTGTTCAAGCAGGGGTTCAGCGGCCTCGGGGTTTGCCTGGCGCAGGCGCACGAGCCCGGCGATATAGTTTAGCCAGCTTTTTTCCGACGGGCTGTACCAGCCGTTCACGGCCACCTCCACCCCCACCCGGCCCTCCAGCAGTTGGAGCAGATAGCCCTGGAACTCGGCGGCACTCTTCCAGTCGGCGCCTGCCAGGTCCTGGTGGTAGGCCTTCCCGGCCTGGCTGCCGGTAAGCCAGTCGATCAGAACCAGCATCAGCCGGGCCTGGTTGTCCTCGGCATTCATGGACAGGGCCTGGCTGAAGCGCTGGCGGGCGCCGCGGAAGTCGCTATTGCAGAAGTGCATCATGCCGGCCGCGACGGTCATGGAGGGCTGGGGGCTGCGGCCGAGGCTATCGTCGGCTGCCGCCATGGCCTCGGCCCAGCGCCCCTGCATGGCGATCTCCCGGATGTTGCCCAGGGCGGCCTCCATGGAAAAATCGATCACCCCGTTCCACTTGGCATCACCGGCTTTCAGATCGACGAGCAGCTTCACGGCCTCCGTGATGGGCAGGGCCAGCCCGATGTCCCACACCGGCATGGCGATCGGCACCAGTCCCTGGCTGTAGTCCATGGCCACGGCCGAGACGATCCCGATTACCTTGCCCCGGGTATCGATCACGGGGCCGCCGCTGTTCCCGCCGTGCAGCGAGGCGTCGATCTGAAACACGTTCTCGAAGGCTCGGCGCACGTTGCCGCGCACGACGCTGGCGTTGACCGCGTCCTGCTGGGTACGGCTTCCCAGCGGGAAGCCCAGGGCGATCACCCGTGTGAGCTTGGGCAGACGGCGCGGGTCCAGGTCGAGGTCGAGCGGCAGCGGGATGAGCCCCTCCGGCACCCGTTCGACCTTGATCACGGCAAAATCGTCCCGGAGAGGGGAGGTGATGAGCTGCCGGGTGCGCACGGGCGGGTTGGCCACCCCGGAGATGTCGACCCGCGGGGAGCTGTCCGAGCTGTAAGCGTTTTCGGTGAAATAGACATCGGTGAGCTCCGCGCCCTCGATCATTCGCCCGGCGCGGCTGAAGGCCTTTGCGCCCTCAAACCACAGGTAGAGGCGGTAGCCGAATTTGGCTGTAACGCCGTGCATCCTCACATACTGCATGGCCCCGGCAAACTGGGGATCCTCGAGCCAGGGGCAGACGACGTGCCGGCTGGTGAGCAGGTAGCCCCCCTGGTCCACCAGAAAGGCCGTGCCCTCCGCCACGTTGCGGAAGAGCGTGGTGCTGCCGGACTCGATCCAGTAGTCCACCAGCACGAACGCAACGGAGCGCGCGTACTGGTTGGCGTAGCCCTCCAGCGCCCCCTCGGCGTCCCGGCGCGGGCGGTCGAGGTAAAACCAGGCCGCCAGGCCCGCCAGGGCCAGCACGGCCACGACGGCCGCCAGCACGCGCACGCGTTTCTGGAGCCGTTGGACCAGCCGTACCGGTGCGGCCGCTGCCGGCGGTTGCGCTTTGATCCGCGCAAGCGCGGAGACGACCTGCTCCATGGACTGCGGCCGCAGGTCCGGGTCGTCGGCCAGCATCACCCGCAGCAGAACGGCCAGCTCATCCGGCACATCGAGCTCGTCGATACGGCCTTCCAGGTTGTCGATCTCGAAGTCACCCGAGAGCAGCTCGACGAAGACTTTGGCAAGAGACCAGATGTCGCTTCGAAAATCAAGCGGCCGCCGGTTGACGATGTCCGGGTGGCAGCCCAGGAGCTGCTTCAGCATCGGGGCGGGCCGGTCGAGTTTGGGGTCGATGAAGCGCGAGAGCTTGTAGTCGATTTTGATCTTGAACTGCCCATCCGCGCCCCGGACCACCATGATGTCGTTCAGGATCAGGTGCGGGATGAAATGGCCGTGCCGATGCAGCACTGTGAGAATTTCGGCCATCTGGTTAAACAGGTCGATCAGCAGGCGTCGATCGGTAAGCCGGCCGGCGGCGAGCAGGGACCCCCAGCTCTCGGTCTCGATCCATTCGCTGATGCGGTACCACAGGCCTTCCTGGGAGCGACGGATGGCGTGGTGGCGGACAAAGCCCGCCGCCGGAAGCTTTTTCAGCTCCTCGAGCTCACGCTGCAGGCGCGCGGCCACCTCCGCGTTCACGCCCGAGCGGGGGGTGAACAGGCGGATCATGACGTGCTCGTCGGTGCGTTCGCGGATGGCGCGGCACAAGAAGGTGGAGTAGCCTTCGTGGAGGACATCGACGATGCGGTAGTCGTCGATGGCACGGCGGCCTTCGGCGATCCGGCCGCCGCAGGCGGGGCAGGTGGCGATTCCCTCAGCTACCGATTGACCACAGACCGGGCAGAATTGCATGGCAGCCCCTCCGCCGAACAGGGTGAGAAGCTTTGTATCATCTACCAACAACAGGGAAAAACAGCAAGACCGCCGCCTTCAGGCTGTCAGGGTTTGAAAAGCGTGAGGCGCACGTGCAGTACGCCGCAGCGACAGCGGGATGAAGCGCAACGCCGAAATTGGGTTTTTTACGAAGCCATTAACGAAAAAAGGCAGGGATACCGTTATCCCTGCCTTTCTGAACTGGCTTCTCCGGGTGCCGTTGGTTTCTGGAGGTGAACTTCCTGCTTTTGGTTGCGAAAGCACCCCACGAAAGATGCACGCGCATCCGAGAAGCCAAAGTCAGCTGAATATCATCCGCCACCGGCAGCGAATCCGGGCCGGAATCCATCCCTGCACCACAGCCCCATGTAAAGCAAAAAACATGCACATATCACCGTGGTTCAGGATTAGCCCGGATATCAACAGGTTGTTTTGATCGCCGTTTATTGGCACTATCCCTTGTGTAACGCTGCTTCTCCAGAATTGGAAATTTCAATTCACAGCCGGCAGGATCAGAGCCAGCCTTTGCGTTTGAAGAAAAGATAGGGCAGCACGGCGGAGACGACCATCATGCCGAGGGCCAGCGGGTATCCGCCCTCCCAGGACAATTCCGGGATGAAGTGGAAATTCATCCCGTAGATGCTGGCGATGAGCGTGGGGGGCAGGAAGACGACAGCGGCAACGGAGAATATCTTGATGATGCTGTTCTGCTGGATGCTGATCATGCCGAGGGTGGCGTCCAGCAGGAAGTTCACCTTGTTGGTGATAAACGAGGCGTGGTCGGCAAGCGAGGCCACGTCGCGGCCGACCACCTTCAGCACGTCCCTGATCTCGACGGCCTTGGGATTGGCGGAGACCGCCTGGTTCAGGAATATAGACACCCGCCCGAGAGACGTCAGGCTCTCCCGGATGATGGAGATGTGATTGCCCTCCCGGCCGATCTCCTTGATGACATCGTTCAGGTTGATGGGCTTGGTCCCCCTTTTGGCGTCCGCGAAGATCGTCCGGGAGATTCTCTCGATTTCAGTGCTGTGGATCTCCAGGATGTCGGCCATGCGGTCGATGATGGCTTCCAGAAGGCCGATGAGCACATCCAGGCTGTTGGTGCAGTTGCCGCCGGGCTTCTGGAGCCTGGCGGCAAAGGCTTCGAAAGGCCGGGGCTCTAAATAGCGCACGGTGACCAGGCAGGTCTCGGTGAGGATGAAGGTGATAGCCGAGGATTCCACGTTGTCGGTGTCGGGGCTGGTGACGAGGTTCGCCGTCATGAAAAAGGCGCCGTCCTC
>DATITS010000163.1:0-5968 GCA_035467535.1 Desulfobacterales bacterium | reverse complement strand
CGTGCCGCTCGTGTAGATCTTCTTGCGCGCGAGCAGGGTCACGGCGCGGGAGGCCGCGGCCTGGCCCTGGGCGATGGCCTCGTCGATCGGCTTCGGGTAGTGGGCCAGCCCGCACAGAAAGACGCCGTCGGTGGCGAACTCCGAGGGGCCGAGCTTGGCGTGCCGTTCCACGAAGAAGCCGTCGGCGTTGAGCGGCACCTTGAAGAAGTTGGCAAGCTTCTCGTCCCGGTTGGGCAGGATGGCGGTCGCCAGCGTCAGCAGGTCGGCCTCGAGCTCGATGGGCCGGCCGAGGATGTGGTCGGTCACGGTGACCAGCAGGCGCCCGTTTTCCACCTCCACCACGGGCTTGTCCTCGCGTGCGAAGCGGATGAAGATGACCCCCAGGGAGCGGGCTTTCTTGTAAAGCAGCTCGCGCTCGCCGTAGGTGCGCATGTCCCGGTAGAGCACGAAGACGTTCATCTCCGGGTTCGTCTCTTTCAGGTGAATCGCGTTGTCCACCGAGTGGGTGCAGCACACCCGGGAGCAGTAGGGCCGCTCCGGCTCCCGGGAGCCCACGCACTGGATGAAGACCGCGCTGTTAAGCTGCTTGAGCGCGGGGTCGTGGTCCATGATCCGGCGGTCGAGGTCGAGCGCCGTCACGATGCGCGGGTCCGTGCCGTAGCCGTATTCCGTGGGCGTGTACGGTGAGCCGCCGGTCGCAATGACGGCCACCCCGTGCTCGAGGACTTCCGTCGCGCCCTGGGTCGCTATCGTCGTCTTGAAGCTGCCGACAAACCCGTCCACCTGGGAGAGGGTGCTGTTTAGATGAACGTGGATCTTGGGGTCTTTTTGGATCTCCGCGGTCATCTCGGCCAGATGCTTCTGGACGTCCTCGCCCTTGGCGGTGCGGTGGAGATTTACGGCCTGGCCGCCGAGCCGGTCGCTCTTTTCGACGATGTGGGTCTCATAACCCTGCCGGGCAAGGCTGCGCGCCGACGCCATGCCGGAAAGGCCGCCGCCGATCACCATGGCGGTCTGATGGATCTCCAGCTCGGCTTCCTTGAGGGGCTGCGTGAGCGCGGCCTTGGACACGGCCATCCGCACGAGATCCTTGGCCTTTTGAGTGGCCAGATCCGGGTTGTTGCGGTGCACCCACGAGTCGTGGTTGCGGATGTTGGCCATCTCGAAGAGGTACTTGTTCAGACCGGCACTGATCAGGGTCTCCTGGAAGAGCGGCTCGTGGGTTTTCGGGGTGCAAGCCGCCACCACCACCCGGCTCAGCTTTTTCTGCTGGATGATCTGGGAGATGGTCTCCTGGGTGTCCTGGGAGCAGGAGTAGAGGTTGTCCGTGGCGAATTCGACGTAGGGCAGCGTCTTCGCATATTCGGCCACCGAGGGCACATCCACGACACCGGCGATGTTGACGCCGCACCGGCAGACGAAGACCCCGATGCGCGGCCGCTCGTTGACCACATTGGTTTCGGGTACGAGTTCTTTGACCTTGGTCATGGTGTTGCGGGCGGTGCTGAGGATCTCGCCGGCGGCGGTGGCCGCCGCGCTGGAGTCGACGACCGACTGGGGGATGTCCTTGGGGCCCTGGAAGGCACCGCAGACAAAAACCCCTTCCTTGGAGGTCGCCACGGGGTTGAAGGAGCCCGTCTGGCAGAAGCGCCCCTTGCTGAGTTGGATGCCCATCTGCTCGGCGAGGGTCACAACCTCGGGGGAAATTTCCATCCCGACCGAGAGCACGATCAGGTCGAAGATCTCGTTGGCCAGTTCGCCCGACTCGGTGATGTAGCGGACTTCCAGGTCGCCGCTGTCTCCGACCGGGGTGATGGAGTGCACCCGGCTGCGGATGAAACGCACGCCGTGCTTCTCACGGGCGCTGTCGTAGAAGCGTTCGAAATCCTTGCCGTGCGTGCGCATGTCCATGAAGAAGATGGCGCAATCCAGGTCCTTGCCGGCGTGCTCCTTGGCGATGACGGCCTCCTTGATGGCGTACATGCAGCAGACCGAGGAGCAGTAGGAGTTGTCGCACTTGTTCATGTCCCGCGAGCCGACGCACTGGAACCAGGCGATTTTCTTCGGTTCCTTGTGGTCGGACAGGCGCACCAGATGGCCGCCCGTGGGGCCGGAGGCCGACAGCATGCGCTCCATCTCCATGGCGGTGATCACATTCGGCAGATTGGCGTAGTTGTAGCTGTCGAATTTGGCGGGGTCGAACGGCGCGAAGCCCGGTGCCAGGATGATGGAGCCGACATTGACCTCGACCATTTCGTCCTGCATCGAGTGGTCGATGGCGTCCACCCCGCAGAACTCGACGCAGACCTTGCAGCCGCCGGTCTTGAAATGGATGCAGGTGCTGCGGTCGATGGCCGGGGTGTTGGGTACGGCCTGGGCGTAAGGGACGTAGACGGGCTTGCGCCCCTTGAGGCCCATGTCGTATTCGGACGGGATCGGTTTGCCCGGGCGCTGGGTCACCTGCGCCTTGATCTTGTCGTAGGTGATATGGCCGGTGGGGCAGACGAAGGCGCACGCCCCGCAGGCGATGCAGGCTTCGGTGTTGATGCTGAACGGGGTGTCGACCTTCATGTCCAGGCCGCGCTGGGTGAGCGTGATGGCGTTGGCGCCGATGCGCTCGCACATCCGCGTGCACAGGCCGCACAGGATGCAGGTGTCGTCGCCGGTTCGAAACCGTGGTTTGTCGATGCCGTGTTCCCGGGCGAGGTTTTGAACGGTCTCTGATTCCGGGCAGCGTGCCAGCAGCATTTCGACGATCAGCTTGCGTCCATCCCTCAGGATCTCCGTGTCGGTCTTGACCTCCATGCCCTCCCAGATAGGGTAGTTGCAGGAGGTGACGTAGCGCGTCCGGCGCCCGTCGAACACTTCCACCGTGCACAGGCGGCACATGGCCGCAGGCTCCAGCGCCTTGTGATGGCAGAGGGTGGGAATGGCGACGCCGAACTTCTCCGCCACCTGAAGGATGTACTGCCCTTTTTCGCCTTGAACCGTCTGGCCGTTCAACTTGAATGTGATCATGAGGTCATTTCCTTAAGGAATCAGCAAATCTTGATCGCATCAAACTTGCACCCGTCGTAACAGATGCCGCACTTGATGCACTTGTCCTGGTCGATGGTGTGGGGTTTCTTTTTGTCCCCGGAGACCGCCTGTTGCGGGCACTTCTGGAAGCAGACGTGGCAGCCGGTGCAGCTTTCCGGGTCGATGTCGTAGTGAAAAAGCGGCTTGCAGATGCCGGCCGGGCATTTTTTGTCACGGATGTGGGCCTCGTATTCGTGCCGGAAGTACAAAATGTTGGTCAGCACGGGATTCGGGGCGGAAGTCCCCAGTCCGCAGAGGGAAAGCTTCTGCATCATCATGCCGATTTCTTCCAGCAGTTCGATATCGCCTTCCTTGCCGCGGCCCTGGCAGATGTCGGTCAGGATGTCCAGCATGTTCTTGAGCCCCTCGCGGCACGGGTTGCATTGCCCGCAGGACTCGTCCTTGAGGAATTCCACGAAATAGCGGGCCAGATCCACCATGCAGGTGTCCTGGTCCATGACGATCATGCCGCCCGAACCCATGATGGAGCCCACCTTGGCCAGTTCGTCGAAATCGACGGGCAGGTCAAGGAACTGTTCCGGGATGCAGCCGCCGGAAGGGCCTCCGGTCTGAACCGCCTTGAATTTCTTCTTCTTGGGGACCCCGCCGCCGATATCGAAGATGATCTGGCGCAGGGTGGTTCCCATGGGCACTTCCACCAGGCCAGTGTTCACCACTTTGCCGACCAGGGAGAAGATCTTGGTGCCCTTGCTTTTTTCAGTGCCGATGCCCGCGTACCAGCTTGCGCCCTGGTTGATGATCACCGGGACGTTGGCCCAGGTTTCGACGTTGTTGAGGTTGGAAGGGCCGTCCCTGAAGCCTTTTTCGACGGTATGGACATATTTGGCCCGGGGGCGGCCAGGCTTGCCCTCGAGCGAGGCCATCAGGGCCGTGGACTCCCCGCAGACAAAGGCCCCGCCGCCGCGACTGATGCGGATGTCAAAATCAAAGCCGCTGCCGAGGACGTTTTCCCCCAGCAGGCCCAGTTTCCGGGCGCTTGCGAGGGCCGTGGTCAGGTTGGTGACGGCCAGCGGGTACTCGTGCCGCACGTAGACGTAGCCCTGGTTGGATCCGATGGCGATGGCGCCGATGATCATCCCTTCGATGACACTGTGGGGGTTGCCCTCCAGCAGGCTGCGGTCCATATAGGCCCCCGGATCGCCCTCATCGGCGTTGCAGATCACGTAGCGGACGCCTGCATGCCTGCGGCAGGACTCCCATTTGATCCCCGTGGGGAAACCGCCGCCCCCGCGGCCTCTGAGGCCGGATTTCTTGATCTCCGCAATGATCTCCTGCGGGCTCATGTCACCCAGTGCCTTGGCCAGAGCCGAGTACCCGCCCACGGCGATATAATCTTCGATGCTGGTCGGGTCGATCAACCCGTTGTTGCCGAAAATGACCCGTTTCTGCAGTTTGTAAAAAGGGATCTCGTGCTCGTGGCTGATTTTTTTCTTGGTGACCGGATCCTTGTAGATCAGCTTGTCGACCAGTTCCTTGCCGATCAGGGTGGTTTTCACGATCTCCGGCACTTTTTCCGCAGTGACCTGGGGATAAAAGATGCCTTCCGGATGGATCACCATGATCGGCCCTTTTTCGCAGAACCCGTGGCATCCGGTCAGTTTGACTTCGATCTCATCCTGAATTTTGTGGGCGGCCAGCTCCCGGGTCAGCGCCTCATGAACTTTTGCCGTCCCGTACGCACCGCATCCCGACCCCGCGCAAAGCGAAATGAGCCTCTGCGGCCCTTTTTTGGCTTTGGGCTGCAGGGATTGCCGCAGTTTTTCAAGTGCCTCTCTGTTCTCAAGTTTTGCCATGGCCGAAAGTAACCTCCCTGCTCCATGCCCGAGCCGCTATGACGAAAGACTCCGGTAATCATCGATGATTTTGAGCGTCGCGGATCGGTCCAGGCCGCCGTGCGTTTCCTTGTTGACCGTCATGACCGGGCCCGACGCGCAACAGCCGATGCAGCGAACCCCTTCCAGGGTGAAAAGCCCATCGGTCGAGGTCCCGCCTTCCTGGATGTCCAGCGAGCCCTTGAGGGCGTCCATCACTTTTTCCGCACCCCTCACATGGCAGGCGGTTCCGGTGCACACGTGGACGATATATTTCCCCCGCGGCACCAGGCTGATCGTCTTGTAAAACGTGGCGACGCTGAAGATGAGGCTTTTGCGGACCCCCAGCTTTTCGGCCAGGACCGGAACCACTTCCGGCGGCACGAAATTATAGAGGTCGCTGATGTCCTGCATGATCATCAACAGGGATTCCTTGTCGCTATCGTATCGGGCGATGATCTCTTCGATTTTGCTCCAGTCGATTTCCAATGTCGCTACCATGCGCTCGCTTCCTTTGGCAAAGTTGTGATCAGACAAACGGGCGACTGCTGAAATTCGGGGCCGGGTGGTTTTCGCGTCGGGCGAAGGCAAGGGGAGCGGAGGGCGGCTCCGCTTGCGGCGCCCCGTGGCTCGGAGGGAAACGGGTTCTGGCCGGTGGGAGGCATCATGTCAGTTGGTGTGGGCCTCGAATCTCACCGGACAATTTTCAACGCACGCGCCGCACCCTGTGCAGCGGTCTTCAATAATAGTGCGAGCGCGTTTTCGGACTTTGACTTTGAAATTGCCTGGGGTTCCCTGGACGGATTCCAAATCAGCGTAGGTGATCAACTCGATGTTCATGTGCCGGCCGACCTCGACCAGTTTGGGCGAGATAATTCACATGGCACAGTCGTTCGTGGGGAAGGTCTTGTCCAACTGGGACATGACGCCCCCGATCGATGGCGATTTTTCGAGCAGGTAGACGTAATATCCGGAATTTGCCAGATCCAGGGCCGCCTGCATCCCGGCGATCCCTCCTCCGACAACCATCACTGATCCGACGACGTCCTGAGCCATGC
>DATITS010000162.1:0-7540 GCA_035467535.1 Desulfobacterales bacterium | reverse complement strand
GCCAGTTCACGGTCTGGAGGGTGGCGCCCATGCCGGGGATGCCGAAAAAGCATTCGAGGTAGCGGTGGCTGTCGAAGTCGAACACCGCCACCACGTCGCCGGGCTTTACTCCCAGGCGGGTCAGTCCGTTCGCCAGCCGGTGGATTCGCTCATGCAGCGTGCGGTAGGTGCCGCGATACGTGTCGCGGTAGACGATTTCCTGGTCGGGAGAGTAGGTGAGCGGGGTCGTGAGAAGCTGCTTCAGGATCAAGGGATACGAGTAGGATTCTCCAGGCTGGTAATCTTTCGCTGTCATGGCGCTCTCCTTAAATTTGAAGTTGGACCCTGATCTTTTTCTCTACTAAGCGAACAATTGACATAGGAAGCGGGTTGAGCCGCTCTGCGCCATTCGAATCGGTATATGAAGTGTCGCCTCGGGTGGGAGTGGCTTCCAGCCACGATCATCGTGGCAGCCGGCCTTTGCCGAGGGCTGCGGGGGCCACGAGATGCCGCTCCCACATGAAAAAAGGTTCAACTTCATCGGATGCGACAGATTAATTTGGAGCGAAGCACCAAATCACCTTTAGAGAAAGAGTGCCTTTAAGTCAACAAAATTGCCCGGATTCCGAACCCCGCCGCGTTCGCACGCAGCCGCTTTTGGGTTGTAAACTCTTCTCGAAACCGCTATGGTTTGCAGGGTGAAGCATAACGAAAAGACGATAGGAGAACGCATGACGCCATTTACAGTGGACCCGGAAAAATGCAACCGCGACGGGCTGTGTGTCGAGGAGTGCCCGGCCCGGGTTATCCGGTTGCACCCGGACGACGCGGTCCCGGTCCCGGAGACCGACTTCGCCGACACCTGCATCGCCTGCGGCCATTGCGTGGCCGTATGCCCCACGGGGGCCTTCAACCTGAGCTGGCTTGATCCCGGGCAGTGCCCGCCGGTCGAAAAGGGCCTGCAGCTAAGCAGCGAGCAGGCGGAGCAGTTTCTGCGCAGCCGGCGCTCGATCCGCACCTTCAGGGAAAAGCCCGTGGAGCGGGCCAAGCTCGAGAAGCTGCTCGAGATCGCCTGCAGTGCGCCGTCGGCCAAGAACAACCAGCCCTGGCATTGGACCGTGGTGGAGAGCGCAGCCGAGGTACGGCGCCTTTCGGGATTGGTGATCGATTACATGCGCGGTTTTATAGCGGAGAAGCCCAAGGTGGCGGCAATGCTCTCCTTCACGCGCGTGGTTGCCGCCTGGGATATGGGGATTGAGCGTGTCTGTCGCGGTGCACCGCATGTGATCGTGGTTCACGCGGACAAAAATTACGGCTTCGGTGCCGAGGACACTGCACTCGCCCTGAGCTACCTCGAGCTTTATGCCCCAGTGCTAGGTCTCGGCACCTGCTGGGCCGGTTATTTTTACTCGGCGATCAACGCCCACCCGCCCTTATTTGAGGCACTGAAGCTGCCGGCGAAGCACAAGGCCTTCGGGGCGATGATGGTCGGCCACCCCACGTACCGCTACCAGCGCCTGATCCCGCGCAAACCGCCGAAAGTGACGTGGCTGGCATGAAAAGGAAGCGCGCAGGGATCGTCGTGTTCGACGATGTGGAAGTCCTGGACTTCTGCGGCCCTTTCGAAGTTTTTTCCGCCGCGAGGCTCGACGAGGCAAGGCGCCGGGAAGAGGCCTCGCCGTTTGAAGTGCTGCTGGTCGCCGAAAAAAGCGACCCGGTGATCGCCAGCGGCGGCATGAAGGTGATTCCGGAGCACACGTTTCAGACCTGCCCGCCGCTGGACATTCTGGTCGTTCCGGGCGGTTGGGGCACGCGCCGGGAGCTCAAGAACCCGGTGATGCTGGACTGGCTGAAAGCCTGTGCGGCCCAGGTCGAGATCCTGACCGCGGTGTGCACGGGTTCGATGCTGCTCGGGTTTGCCGGTCTGCTCGACGGCCGGCACGCCACGACCCATTGGATGGCGTTAGACTGGATGCGGGATTCGTTTCCTTCCGTGACAGTGGAATATGACCAGCATGTGGTCGAGGACGGCCGGGTGTTGACCTCGGCCGGCATTTCTGCCGGCATCGACATGGCGCTCAAGGTGGTGGCCCGTTACTGCGGCGAGCCCGTCGCCCGGGCCACGGCCCGGCACATGGAGTACCCTTACCCGGACAGCAACGCCCGCCGGGTCTGAACCACCGGCTTGCCAATTGCGTTGCATCGTCAAGTTTGCTAATAAGTGGTTTCATAATCCCGTCTGACCCCCGATGGCCTGCGTTGCAGGCCTCTCGAAATGCTCACATACTGCCGTGTATGCTGCGCTTTCGAGTCGGCCTGCGCCTTGCCCTCGGGCGTAATCCGAGGTTGTGAAACCACTTCAAGAGCTTTTCAGCATGCATTCGTCATCAACAAAGCGTTTCCAACAGGCACTCATGACCCCAGGAGGAGCTATGAAGAAACCGATAAATTTGATTTTCGTTCTGGCACTGGTAGGGATCTTGGCCGGGGCGGCGTTTGCCCAGTTTGCCAAGACCGAGGAGGCCATCAAATACCGTCAGTCGGTCATGTCGTTGATCGGCACGCATTTCAGCCGCATGGGGGCGGTGGTGAAGGGCGAGGCGCCCAACAACAAGGAGGCCTTTGAGAAGAACGCGGTGCTGGTGGATTCCCTCTATCGATTGTCCTTGGAGGCTTTTATGGTCCCTGGCAGCGACAAGGGCAGCGGCATGAAGGCCGACGCCCTGACTCAAAAAGGCAAATTCACGCAGATGCACAATACAACAGAAGCCGAGCTCGCCAAGCTGGCCGCTGTGGCCAAAGGGGGGGACTTGAACGCGATTAAACCCCAGTTCGGCGCGGCTGGCGCCAGCTGCAAGGCCTGCCACGATGCGTACAAAAAGTAGAAAGGCGACGAGGGTTCAAGAAGCCCGGTCCCTTTTGCGTGGGAGCAGCATCTTGCCGCGATGATCACGGAACAGAGTTGCTCTCATGGAAACCAGCATATAAGAAAGCCGGACCCTGTCCGGCTTTCTTATCGCACCAGGCAATAAACCGCGGCGGCGGCAAGGGCCGCTATCACCGCCGCCAGCCAGAGCGGGCGCATGCCCGGCGGATCGCCCGCGGCGCCGCAGTGCTTGTCGCCCGTCAACATCGGTACGAGCAGGTTGTCCCGCTTGTAGATCAGGTGAAACAGCACCGCCGCCAGGTGCAGAACGACCAGCGCGACAATGATCCCGGCGTTGAATTGATGTGCTCCCGTGATCCAGTCGCTGGTGCCCTTGCTCACCCACCCGTACAGCGGGCCCTCGGTCATGATGTCGTCGTTGGCAAAAAGACCCGTACCGGCCTGGACGAGGAGCACCGTCAGCAACGCTGCGACCGACCACCCGCCCAGAGGATTGTGGGTCAGATGGCACTCCGGCTCCCGCCGTAACGTCGTCGCGGCATACCGCAAAACCGCAGCCGGCCCCTTTAAAAAGGTTTTAAAGCGCGACGGCGCGCTGCCGATCCCACCCCACACCACCCGAAACAGGAGCAGTGCCAGGATCGCAAAGCCGCTGCGCTCGTGGTACTGCATGGCGTTGCCGCCGATTTCGACGGTTACAAAGGAGGTGGCCACCAACAGCACGAGCAGCCAGTGAAAAAGGCGCGTGGGCAGGTCCCACACCGGGGTCTTTGCCTGTCCGGGGTCTGCAGCCAACGGCGGTTTGTTTGGCATGGTTGGTCCGCCCAGCGAGGTCCGGTTTCGACTTAAGGGGAAAGTCCAGTTCGAAAAAGGCATTTCTGCGGCCACGGCGGAAATGCCTTGGCGTTTCACCCGCAAGGGTGCGGTAAAAATCATGCCCCCGGCATGATTTTTATCCGAACACGCCGCCCATCTTGGTCCCACCGGCCACCCGGTTGATGACAAAAAGACAGACCGCCCCCAGGACGATGAGAATCAGGCCCAGGGCCGCGGCCTCGTTCACCGATCCGCCGATGTAGAAGTTGAAGATGCCGACCGTCATCATCTCGTGGCCGGGCACCACGAGGAGAAGCGTCGCCGAGGCTTCCTGCAGGGCCAGGATGAAGGAATAGAGCGAGCCCACCAGCACCCCCTTCCAGATCAGCGGCAGGGTGATGTCCTTGAAGGTCGTCATTTTGGTCGCGCCGACGCTCTCCCCCGCCTCTTCGAAGGACTTGTGCACGATCTGCAGCGAGGCAAAGGTGCCTCGCACCGTGTAGGGCAGGCGGCGCACGCCTAAAACCACCGGGATGACGATCCACATGCCGATAAAGGCCATGTCGAAATACGGCAGCGGGTCCCGGAATGCGCGCATGTAGGCGATTCCGATGCCGGTGCCGGGCAGCGCGAGGATCAGGGTGGTCATGGAGTCGAGGAACTCCCGGCCCGGCAGCTTGGTGCGCGCCCCCACCCAGGCGAGCGGCACCCCCACGGCGATGCAGATCAAGACCGAGATCCCGGCATAGAGCAGGCTGTTGATGATGAACTTGGGCGTCTCGAACGCCACGCGCTCGAAATACTGCAAGGTGTATTTTACGGGAAACGGCGTCAGGGCCCAGCCCTTGCCGAAGGAGTCGAGCGCGATGCCCAGGTAGGGGATGAAGGCCAGGGTGAGGATCAGCCCCAGGAAAAGCATCACCCCGACTCTGGCCGCCGGCGAGAGCTTCCGGCGCTCGATCACGGAATAGGAGAGCGAGCTGTAATCCTTGATCGCCACGTATTTCTTGGCGACGATCAGAAAAAGAATCGCCAGGATCACCATGATGGCCGATATCACGATGCCCATCTTGAAGAGCCGCCGGTCGACGAACTGCACGATGTTCAGATAGGCCTGCGAGGCGAGCAGGTCGTCCACACCCACCACGAGCGGGGTGGCGAAATCCGCGAAGGTCCAGATGAAGACGAGCAGCGCGCCGGACACATAGCCGGGGGTGGTGAGCGGGAAGGTGATGTCCCAGAATTTTCGCAACCCCCGCGACCCCACGCCCTCGGCGGCCTCGTCGAGCGAGGGGGAGATCTTGCCCATGGCATCCACCAGGCTCAACGTCATGAGCGGAAACAGGTGCAGCGTCTCCACGAGCAGTACGCCCTGGATGCCGTACATGAAATTGACGGGCTTGGCGAACCCGAGGTAGTCCATCAGGAGGATGTTGACCGTGCCGGCCCGTCCGAGGATGAAGACAAACCCCATGACTCCGACCAGCGGTGGCATGATCATCGGCAGGATGGACAGATACGAGAAAATCCCCCGCCCCGGGAATTCATAGCGCAGCAGCAGGAAGGCAAAGGTGATGCCGATGATGGAGGTGGTGATGACCGTGCCCACCCCCAGCAGCAGAGAGTTCATCAGCGCCTTGAGGTAGTAGCGGTCCGTGAAGAAGTCCTGGAAGTTCAGCAGCGTGAAGTCGCCCGCATCCGTGGTGAAGGTGTCGTAAAACAGGTGCAGCAGGGGGTAGATCAAGAACAGGATCATGAAGGCCCAGATGGCCCCGTAGCCGAGGAGGCCGCCGACGTGGAGGCCGCTGCCCGCTTTGCTCCGGACCGGTGCCGCGATGGTGGCTGTGTCAGTTGTCATTACGATCTCATTCTTTCGGGATTGCCAGGGAGGAGGTCACCGCAAAGCGGATGAAGACCTTCGTCCCGACCGACAGCAGCTGGTGCTCCCGGGGATTTTGAATGTCCACCTTGAAAACGATGCCGCCCGCATCCACATCGTAGCGGATCGTGTTGCCGATGTAGGAAGGGAAACTGACGATGCCGGAGATGCTGTTGAAGCCTTGCGGCGGTGTCGCCGACAAGCTGATCTCGGCGGTTTCGGGCCGGATGCACACCATGCAGTCATGGCCGGGTGTGAGGCGGCCGTCGCCGGCGCACGCGATCGGGCCGGCCACACTCTCCACCACCAGCCGGAACCCGGAATCCAGCGACTCTTTCACCTGGCCCGGGATGAGGTTGTTGATCCCGATAAAGTCGGCCACGAAGGGGTTGAACGGCTTCTCATAGAGCTCGTGGGGGGTTCCCAACTGCTGCAGTTTGCCGCGATTGAGCACGGCGATGCGGTCCGAGAGGGTCAGCGCCTCCTCCTGGTCGTGCGTGACGTAGATGGTGGTGATGGCGAGTTCTTTCTGGAGCTTGCGGATCTCCGCCCGGACCTGGATCCGGATCTTGGCGTCCAGGTTGGAGAGCGGCTCGTCCAGGAGCAGCACATCGGGGTTGAGCACCAGCGCCCGTGCGAGCGCCACGCGCTGCTGCTGGCCGCCGGACAGCTCGCCCGGATAGCGCTTTTCGAGCCCTTTCATGTTGACCAGCCCCATCGCATGCGCGACTTTATCCCGGATCTCGGAAGCTGAAAATTTCTTCAGCTTCAGGCCGTAGGCGATGTTGTCGAAAATCCGCATGTGGGGCCACAGGGCATAGTTCTGAAACACCATTCCGATGTTGCGCTCGTAAGGCGGCTTGCCCGTCATGTTTTTGCCGCCGAAGAGAATGCGGCCCTTGTCTGCCTGGTGAAAGCCCCCGATCAGGCGCAGAATGGTGGTCTTGCCGCAGCCGGAAGGCCCCAGGAGCGTGAACAGCTCGCCGTCCTGGATGTCGAGGGAGACGTGGCTGACCGCTTCAAGAGTGCCGAACTGCTTGACGATGCCCTGCAGGTCGATTTTCATTACGCTCAGCGCTTTCAAAAAGATAAAAACCCAGGGGAAACCCTTCGGCGGAAGCCGCCGCCCGGATGGGTTTCCCCTGGGTCGAGGGGTGTGGGTTATTTTACGATGTCCTTGTGCTTTTCGGCGATCTCCTTGCGGAAATAGGAGTTCACGTCCTCGATGCGCTTCTTCTCGCCGGCGACCTTGTCGTCGTAGACGTTGCCGATTTCGGTGTCAAAGAAGGAGCGCATGCCGCCCGTGAACGCCACGGCCTTTTCCTGGTTGGAGCCCGCGGGCCCCTTGACCTTGAGGCCGGGGGTGATCGGGTAGACGCCCAGCCCGGCAAGGAGCAGCTGACCTTCCTCGCTCAGGCAGAACTCGATGAACGCATGCCCCGCCTTGGCATGGGGGGCGCCCTTCAACACCGACATGGGCTCGGGGGTCACATAGGCGTTCTTGGGGTAGACGAAGTTCACGTCATAGCCCGCCAGCACCTCGGCAAAAGCCATGTAGCTCGGGACCGCGAAGCCGACCGCAAATTCGCCCTTGGCCACCAGGCTCGGCACGTCGCGCGAGCGGGCGGTGAAGATGCCGGTGTTGGCCGCTAGCTTGTTCAGCCACTCCCATCCTTTTTCCCATCCGTAGGTCTGGAGAATGACCTCGTAGCTGGCGTGGCTGGAGCTGGAGCGGTCCGGGGTGCACTGGGCGATCTGGTCCTTGAGCTTCGGGTTGAGCAGGTCCTCCCAGGTCTTGATCTCGACCCCCAGGCGCTTCAAGAGCTTGGGCTGGTAGATGATGCCGTAGGGCTCGAGCGTGGTGCCGACCCAGAATTTCTTCGGGTCCTTCAGCGGCAGGGAAACCGGCTTGCCGATGGAGGCCGGGATGGCATCCCACGTGGCCTTGGGCAGCTGCACCTGCTCGAGCAGCCCTTCGA
>DATITS010000161.1:0-20862 GCA_035467535.1 Desulfobacterales bacterium | reverse complement strand
ATAGAAGAGATCAACGCATTCCTGATAGATCCGACCAATGAAATTATCAACCAGCTCCTTGAGGTCATCAATAAGTACGGCGGAGTGGCGGAAATCAACCGCAAACATGCAGACGCCGGAAAGCTTGAAAACCTCATGGCCCGGCTGGAAGCTGCCCGGTCACCCTACACGAAGGACCTCAGTTGGCTGATCGAACAACGGGACAAGCGTGCCTTCATCTCCATGAAGGACTATGTCAAGCGGGTCACTGGGGGCAAAGGCGATGCGGCCTCGCTCAACCGAAAAAATGCGGTCACTCTCGAGATTAGCGCACTGCAGTATTTCCCCTGGCTGATCACCCAGGCAAAGCGCTGCATCGAGCATGGAGAACTGATGCCGGGCCGGATCATCCGGGTGCGCAAGATGGTCGAGCAGGAGGCCGATAACGGCGACGTCATGGCCGTGGCCGCAGCCATGCGGATCATCGGTGCCAGCTACGTGGAAACCCTCGACACCAAGGGAACCGACGGCTCCAACGTGCACCTGGGCGGCCCCGAGACAATCACGGGCTACTTCGGGGGGATCGGCCAGCCGAACCACTACCCCATTAAATGGGTGGACGAATACCTGAAATACTACACCGCCTACGGCGTGCGCCAGGTCCTGAACATCAACCCCGGCACGGTGCTCGCCGGCTATCTGCTGCACCGGCTGGGCGTGGACAACGAATTCAAGATCTCGGTCTTCATGGGCAACGACAACCCGTTCTCCATCATGTGGACGCTGGTGACGGCGCGGCTTTTCTCCCGGGCGGACGGCCGAACCTCGCTCATCGGCTTCAACCTCTCCAACTCGGTCAACAACGAGACCATTCGCCAGGCCTCCAAAATCCGCAACGCCCTGGGCCTGGAGGACGTCGTGCGCTTCGAGCACCACATCACCGAGACCTGGAAGTCCATCGTGCGCCAGCCCTACAACCGCCGGGCCGAGCTGGTCGAGATCGCCCAGGAGGTCCCCAACATCTCCGCCAAGCACGAGGGCGGCGAGCCGGAAGTCGAGCAGAAACTGGGCCATCCATCCGACATCCTGGACTACTTCGCCGCCCGGCACGACGTGGAAGCCGGTGGGCTGATGCCCGCTTTCGAGCTGAACTATATCGAGAAACACCGGTCGGTGAACCTGACCGCGCAGGCGCTCATCAAAGCCGGCATCGGTGTTGTCTGCGCATCCAAGCTGCACAACTGAGCCTGCGGTTCATGCGACGGATTCGCCTCTCGCCGAGGTGCACCGGCACCGGGGCTACAGGTTTCGGCGTTCGATGACGGCTGCCGGTGTGATGGTTTGCCGGGAAACAGAGCCGCGCCATCCACCGCCCAGGCGACGCGGCCCGAACATCGAGAGCCTTTTGTCGTTGGAGGCGATCCCTTCCCTCGCCGTGAACAAAAATCTTGACAGGTTTTCATAACCCCTATACATAATGTTTCATGTTAGGAAACTTCAAGCCCGAACGTATGACATTGAAAACCAGATAATTACGTGAACACTCATTTCAAGGTTTTCTAAGATGAAACAAAGCCCGATAATCGTCGAATCGGAGATCGGGAAAAGAATTAAAGCCTTGCGGGCTGAGAAGGGTGTCACGTTGGAGCAACTCGCCCGGCAGACCGGGTTCACCAAGGGGTACCTCTCCAAAGTAGAAAAATCGGAAAAAGCCCCTCCTGTTTCCACGCTGGGAAACATCGCACGCGCGTTCAAAACGACGATCTCGGCCCTCTTGGGTGAAGAGAGCCAGCGAACCGCCCTGTGCCTCGTTCGCAAGAGTGAAGGCCCACTCATCGCCAGGGATGGGACGGCCTTCGGGTACTCCTACGAAGCCATGGCCTACAAGTACCCCAACAAGATCATGGAACCGTTCATCCTGACGCTCCCCGTAAACCCGAAAAAGAAGACCATTTACCAACACGAAGGCGAAGAGATCCTCTTTGTCATCCAGGGGACCATGAAGTTCCTCCACGGCACCGAGGAGTATATCGTCAGGGAAGGGGACTGCGTTTATTTCGACTCCAGCATCCCCCATTTCGGTGAGTCTATCGGCCGCAAAGAGGTTAAGTGCTTCATGGTCATCTGCAACCCCATCAACGGCCGGGAAAGGACAAATCATGGAGCTTAGGGAAATCACGCATATCGGCGTGCTCGGCGCCGGGCTGATGGGTCATGGCATCGCCCATGTCTTCGCGGCAGCGGGCTATGATGTCAACATCTACGACGTTGATCCGGCCACCCTCCGGGCGGCTAAAGACCGGATCGCCGGCAACTTCAAGATCTTCGTCGAGTTGAACCTCGCCAAACCCGAGGACATTGACCGCTGCCTCGACCGGATCACCCTCTGCCCATCCATCGAAACGCTTTGCCAAGGCCCCCAGGTCATCATCGAGGCCATCCTGGAGGATTTGAAAATAAAGCAACACGCCTACGCCGAACTCGAACGTTTCGTTTCGCCCGATACGATTTTTTCCAGCAACACATCCGCCATCAGCATCACCGAGATCAGCAACGCGCTGAAGACAAAGGAGCGTTTCCTGGGGACCCATTTCTGGAACCCGCCCCACGTGCTCCCCTGCGTGGAGGTGATCAAGGGGGCCTTCACCGACGAGGGGGTCTTCGAAACCGTCTACGCCCTCATGGAAAAAGTCGGCAAAGTGCCCGTCCGGGTCCTAAAGGACGTTCCGGGATTTCTCGGCAACCGCCTCCAACATGCCATGTGGCGGGAGGCCATCTCGCTTCGCGAGAAGAACATCGCCAGCGCCGAAGACATCGACAAGGTCGTGAAGTTCGGCTTCGGGGCCCGGATGCCCTTCATCGGGCCCCTCGAAACGGCGGACTTGGCGGGGCTGGCCCTGACGTGTGACATTCATAAATATCTCTTCCCCTATCTCGACTCCTCGCAGAGCCCGTCGCCGGCGCTGGAGGATCTTGTTGCCGCCGGCGCCACCGGCGTCAGATCCGGGAGGGGTTTTTACGAATGGCCGCCGCAAAAGGTTCAGCAGGTCATTCAGCAGCGCGACGAAGTTCTGCTGCGGATCATCCATGAGATCGTTTCGCCGGCAAAGAACCTGGGCCCAAAAGATTCCAGCCGAAACCAATAACACCGTTTCCGTCATCTGTAATCGAGGGAAGGGGGTAGAAGCAGATGAGTGAGGTGCCCGTTTTCTTTCTCCACGGACTGGCCTACGCCGGGCTCCTATTCCTGGTTTCCGCGGGCCTGACTCTGGTTTTCGGGATGATGAACGTCCTGAATTTCGCCCACGCGGCCATGTACATGCTGGGCGCCTATTTCTCGTTCACCTTGCTGAATGCCACCGGCCAGTTCTGGCTCTGCCTGTTCGTCTGCCCCCTGCTGCTCTTCATCATCGGAGCCCTCGTAGAGCGGTTCCTGCTGCGCCGTGTCCACACCCACGGACACCTGCACGAGCTCTTGCTGACCTTCGGGCTGGCCTACATCATCACGGAGCTTGTGAAGCTGATCTGGGGCAACTTCCCGCTGGCAGTGAATATCGGCGGGTTTCTCGGCCGGACGGTCGAGCTCTTCGGGATGATCTACCCCGTCTACCGGATCTTCATATTCGTGTGCGCCGTCATCGTCGGGCTGACGATGGCCGCCATCCTTTACAAGACCCGTTTGGGAATCATTCTGCGGGCTTCCGTCAACGACAGCGAGATGGTAAACGCCCTGGGCTTTAACGTGCCGCTCGTCTTTACCGGTGTTTTCGCCTTCGGCGCCGCCCTCTCGGGTCTGGCCGGCGTCATCGCAGGCCCTCTTCTCACCACATATCCCGGCATGGGCCATGAAATCCTCATCGACGCCTTCGTCGTCATCGTCGTCGGCGGCTTCGGGAGCCTCGGGGGGGCCGTGGTGGCATCGCTGCTCATCGGCGAGCTGCAGTCCTTCGGGGTACTTCTCTTTCCGAAACTCTCGCTGGCCCTGGTGTACATGCTCATGGCCGCCGTCCTGATCATCAAACCTTCCGGGCTCTTCGGTGAAAAGCAATGATTTCGCAGAAGAAGGCATCCTATCTGGTTATCGCCCTCCTTTTCGCCCTCGGGGTCTTGATGCCCTTTGTGGTCAAGAAATACCATCTGAACATGCTGACGGAGATCATCGTCTTTGCCCTGTATGCCGTCAGCTACAATCTCCTGCTCGGCTACGCAGGCCTGCTCTCCTTCGGCCACGCCATGTTCTTCGGCGTGGGGGCCTTCACGGTGGCCGTCTCCCTGATCCATTTGCCCGGACTCTCCATGTGGAACGCCGTCCTGCTCGCCATAGCCATGACGACGGCTGTCGGTTTCATTACAGGAGGCTTTTTGCTTCGGCACAAGGGGTCCTATTTCGCACTGCTGACCCTTGCCTTCAACTCGCTATTTTACGCCGTGGCCACCAAGTGGCACAAAATTACAGGCGGCGACGACGGCCTCAGCATCACGCGGCCCGATCTCAACCTGGGTTTCACTACCGTCAAAATGGCCGACCTGACGAACTTCTATTACGTGACCCTCCTGGTCATCGGGGCTGCCATCGTGTTCTGCTGGTACTTCACGAAGACGGCCATGGGGCAGACGGTGCTCCTGATGCGCGAAAATGAGGAGCGGATGAAGTTTTTAGGGTACAATACAAACATCAGCCGGCTCATCCTTTTCACCTTCACCGGGGCCCTGGCGGGTCTGGCCGGGGCGTTCTACACGCTGCACTTCCAGTTTGTCTCCCAATCGGCCATCAGTGTCGACATGACGACGACGGTGCTCCTGATGACCTTTGTGGGCGGGACCGGGACCTTCTGGGGGCCGATCCTGGGGGCCTTTGTCTACATCATTCTCCAGAATTACCTGAGCGACATCACGGCCCGCTGGCCGCTGTTCATGGGGCTGATCTTCGTCGTGATGGTTCTCGTCATCCCGGGGGGGCTCTCGCAGATCATCCTGTCGATCCGGAGCCTGCTGCCCGGAAAACGCAGACCGGGCAAACCGATTGCGGCAGCGGCAGAGGAATCCTCGTCATGACCGACTACCTGCAAGTCCAGAACATCCACAAGGATTTCTCGGGCCTCAAGGTGCTTACCGGTGTCGATTTCGCGGTGAAGGAGAAACAGCGGCACGCCGTCATCGGACCCAACGGGGCGGGGAAAACGACACTCTTCAACATCATCAGCGGCAGGTTCAAGGCCTCCTCGGGCGCGATCCTGTTCAAAGGAGAGGATATCTCCGGGAAGCCCGCCCATGTCCGCAACCGCCAAGGTGTTGCGCGCTCATTTCAGATTACCAATGTTTTCCAAGAGCTGACCGTCTTGGAGAACATCCGCTCCGGCGTCCGGTCTCGGAACGGTCTACGGTATAACTTTTTCCGCAAACCGGACAACCACCGCCGGATCAACGAGCGCACCGAGGCCATCGTCGAGGAGGTCGGTCTCAAGGCGGTCATGCAGGCGCCGGTCAGCGCCCTGTCCTACGGGCAGCAGCGAGCGCTGGAGATTGCCATCACGCTTTCCACGGAGCCGGAACTGATATTGCTGGACGAACCCACGGCGGGAATGACGCGTGAAGAGACGGCGCAGGCCATCAACATGATCGACCGCGTGACGGCCGGCCGCACGCTCATCATTATTGAACACGATATGGATGTTGTCTTTTCGCTCGCCGATACCATATCGGTCCTTCACTACGGCAAAATACTGGTATCCGATGTCCCCGGCAAGATCCGCAACGATCAGCGGGTGAAGGACGCTTATCTGGGAGAAGAATAGCCATGCTGGAGGTCAAGGGCATCCATAGCCACTATGGGAAAAGCCACATCCTGCACGGGGTGTCTCTTGAATTGAAGCAGGGGGAGCTGGTCTGCCTGCTCGGGAGGAACGGGGTCGGAAAATCGACGACGTTGAAAAGCATCATGGGCATCGTTCGCCCCACCCAGGGCAGCATCCGGTTCGACGGCAAGGAGTTGGTCGGCAGCCAGCCTTATCAGATCGCCCGGCTCGGCGTGGGCTATGTCCCCGAAGACCGCCGGATCTTCAAGAGCCTCACGGTTCACGAAAACCTCTTGATGGGGACCCAGAAGACGATAAACAGCGGCTCGGCTGAAAGGGTTTGGACCATCGACAGGATATATGAACTCTTTCCCAACCTGAGGGAACGCCGCAGCAACAAAGGCAGCCATCTATCGGGAGGCGAACAGCAGATGCTCACGGTGGCGCGGACCCTCATGGGGAACCCGAAGCTCATCCTCGTCGATGAACCCACCGAAGGGTTGGCACCGCTGATCGTGAAGGACGTTCTGGAAATGCTCTCGGCCGTTCGGAAGTCCGGGGTGACGGTGCTCATGGTGGAGCAGAACTTCAAGGCCGCCATCAAAGTGGCCGACCGGTTCTACATTATGGCCAAGGGGCAGATGGTCTTCGAAGGAGGTATGGCCGCCCTGCTGGCTGCGGAGGAGGTACGGAAGAACTACCTGGAAGTCTGAAAGCGCTTTTTCACTCAACACAAAGGGAGGGTAACGATGAAAACAGGAACGTGGATTCGTGGATTTCTGGCAGTAGCTCTGATGCTGGCCTTGCCGGTTTTCGCCGCGGCTCAGGACACCATCAAAATCGGCGCGACCGAGCCTCTTTCGGGGACGTTCAAGGACATCGGCGAGCGCTATCTTGAGGGCGTGCAGTACGCCGCCAAAGTCATCAATGAAAGCGGTGGGTTGCTGGGAAAGAAGGTCGAGGTTGTCCCAATTGATTCGGAGCTGAAACCGGACGTGGCCACCCGCAAGGCCCAGGCGCTGATTCTGAAGGATGAGGTCAAGTTTTTCTGCGGCGGGACGGGGAGCTCCGTCGGGGCGGCCATGGCCCAGCTCGCCGAAAAAGAGAATGTGATCATGTTCACGTACGGCATGGACGCTGCCAGCATGACCGGCGAGAAGTGCAACAAGAACTTCTTCCGGCCGGGCGGAAGCACTGACGGGCGTTCGTTCGCGCTCGCTCAGATGGTTGCCAAAAAAGGCTACAAGGCGGTCGGCATCATCGGCCAGGATTACTCCTTCGGGCATGAGGCCGTGGACGCCTTTAAGAAAAAGCTTGCCCAGATCAGCCCCTCGACCAAGATCGTTGCCGAGATCTTCCACCCGGCGGGCACCAAGGACTTCGCCCCTTATGCGAGCCAATTGATCGCCGCCAAACCCGATGTCATTTTCACGCCCAACTGGGGCAATGATCTGACCCTCCTGCTGAAACAGGGCCGACCCCTGGGAATGAAACAGAAAGTGTTCTCCTACTACATCAATGACGAGGTGATGATCTCCTCTCTCGGGGATGACAGCCTGATCGTGGGGGACATGGGTGCCGAGATCTATATGCTGAACATCCCCACGGCGAAAAACCAGGAATTCGTCGCTAAGTTCTTCAAGGACAAGGGGTACTATCCGACTTGGCTGCGCGGCAAGTCTTATATCGCCACCATGTTCTGGGCCGAGGCCGTGAAAAAGGCGGGGACGACGGATGTTGCCGCCGTCATCAAGGCCTGGGAAGGCCTGTCCTACGATGGCCCTGCAGGTCTCTGGACGATGCGGGCCTGCGATCACCAGGCTCAGGTTCCTTATTGGGCGGTCGAGATCGTGAAGGAGAACAAGTTCTTCAAACACGCTTTCGAGGGCCCGGTGACGGAGATCCCGGCGAAAGACGTCGAGGTGTCCTGCGCTGAAACGGGTTGCAAGATGGGCAAGTAATTACGCCCCTATGGGCCATGGTGGAAGCCTGCCGGTGTGCAATGCAATCCGGCAGGTTTTCGCCAGGACCCGTTTCGGAAGGCGTGGTGCGGCGGACCATCAACTTCACCGGGGCACAACCGGAAAGACTCGGGGGAAAATCACCACATGACCACTCTTATCACGGGCGGTGCCGGCTTCATCGGATCGTATGTCGCACGGCTATTAATCGAAGCGGGCGAGCGGCCGGTCATCTTCGACATCGCCCCTGTCCAGGGCCCTTTGCTGGAGCTCGGCGAACGCTTTGACTTCGAGCGGGGTTCTCTGGCGCAACTGCCCGTCCTCATGGACTGCGTTGAGAAACACGCTGTCGATCGAATCTTCCATCTTGGCGGGATGCTGTCCTTGCCCTCTGAAAGCAACCACTGGGCCGCCTTCGATGCCAACATCATCGGCACCTACAATGTGCTCGAGGCGGCGCGGATCAAGAAAATGCCCCGCGTCATCTATGGGAGCACTATCGCCACCTACAGCAAGGATATCCCCGGTGACGAGATCGATGACCGCACCATCCAGCGGCCATCGAGCTTTTACGGCGTCTCTAAGACGTTCGGGGAGTTGTTGGGACGGTTCTACCACCGTAAATTCGGCCTCGATTTTCGAGGAGTTCGGCTGCCGTCGATCGTTGGTCCTGGGGCCAAGACCGCGCACATGTCCATCTACAACGCGTGGGCCATCGAATATGCCATCAAGGGGCAGCCTTACGTTCTCAAATGTGATCCTGCGACCCGCTGCCCGGTGCTTTACTTCAAAGACGCTGCCCGGGCTCTCGTCGACCTTTCGACCGCCGATCCGGTCAGGATCCGGACGAGGATTTACAACATCGCCGGAGTCACACCGGCTTTTTCAGCGCGCGAGCTTGTTGAGATCATACAGAATCGGATTCCGGGAGCCCGGCTCACCTTTGAGCCCGACCCTGTAGTCGTGGAACTCCTGCGGGAGCTGGGAGCGCTGAGGATCAACGACGATTGCGCCAAAGCCGAGTGGGGCTTGCAGATTGGATACCCCCTGCAGGAGATGGTCGACGACTTCATCGGCGAATTCGAAAACCACAGGCACTACTATCAATAGGAAGACAAGAGCGAGGCTGTCATGAACAAACGAATCTTCACCGCTGCATTGACCGGCGCTATTCACACCCCCAGCATGTCACCCTACCTGCCGGTCACGCCGCAGCAATTGATTGAGGAAGCGGTCCGCGTACATGAAGCCGGTGGTGCCGTGGCGCATGTCCACGTGCGAGACCCCAAGACGGGACTACCCTGCGCGGACCAGGCCATCTACCGGGAAATCGCCGAAGAGGTGAGGCGGCGCTGCAATATCATCCTGTGCTTCACCACCGGAGGAAAACTCGGCGAGCCGGTGGAAAACCGGGTACGGGTCGCCTCGAACCTGAAGCCCGAGTTGACGTCCCTGAACGCCGGGTCGCTCAATTTTGCCCTGTTTCATATCGCGGGGCAGGTTTCGGAATGGAAACACGACTGGGAAAAGCCGTATCTCGAAGGGACGGAGGATTTCATCTTCCCCAACACCTTCAAGACCATGCGCCAGTATCTGGAGATCATCTACGCCAATGGCGCGAAGCCGGAATTCGAAATCTACGACGTGGGAATGATCAACAATCTGGCCTTCCTACTCCAGAAAGGCATCGCCAAACGGCCGGTCTATCTGCAGTTCGTCATGGGCATCCTTGGTGGAATCCCCGCCAGCCTTGAAAACCTCGTGTTCCTCGTCGATACGGCCCGAAGGCAGATCGGTGAATTCCAATTTTCCGTCTGCGCTGCCGGGCGCCACCAGATACCCATGTGCACGGGATCTCTCATCATGGGAGGGCACGCCCGTGTCGGTCTTGAGGACAGTCTTTATGTTGCCAAGGGGATTCTAGCCAAGAGCAGCGCCGAGCAAGTGGCCAAAATAATAAAAATTGCCCTGGAATTGGGGATCGAGCCGGCCACCCCTGATGAAGCTAGGGGGATTCTGGGTTTAAAAGGGCTTGATCAAGTGAATTTCTAGCCTGCACTAAGCGCTGGCCCCCTGATTTGATTTCAATCCGCCGGAGTGTTATATTTCGGACCGGTTACGATTCGGAAGTTGCAGCGACCCTCGAACATGGACCCCGGCGGCAGGCATGAAAAAAAATCTTTACGACAAGATGCAGTCGATGTTCCACCTGATGGCGCACGACTACCAGGAAATCGGCCCGCTCGAAACCCTGATCTACACCCTGGCCCGAGGCAACACGTTCAACATGCGGGTAGTGGGGCTGGAGGCGATCAAGCGCTTCCGCCGGGAAAACCCCGACTGCGCCGTCACCTTCAAGCCGAACCACCTCAGTGAAGCCGATTTCATCCTGCTGGCGGTGCTCTTCCGGAAGCACGGCCTGCGGGTTCTGATCGAGGGCGGCAGCAATCTCTTTCTGGACGACATCGACATCTTCCGGGATCTGCTGCCCAAACTCACGGGCACCTCTTTCCAAAGCCCTCAGGAGGAGAGTCCCCTGAGTGTGGCGCACTACCTCACACGACGCGGGGCCTTCAAGGTGTTCCGCAAGCCGGTGGCCCTGACACAGCCCAACGGGGAGGAGATCAAGCTCGGGCGCAAGGAGACCCTCTCCCTCACCCGGGCCTACCGGCAGCATCTCGTCATGGAAAAGGAGATGTACCTCACGTTTCCCGGGTATTCCACCGTGCGGTCCAGCCTGCTGGACCTGCTGAAGATGGACGAGGTCAAAACCGGCCGGACCTACACCGGAAAAATCGATGGCTTCCACCACCTGCCCTTTCAAATGGACATCGAGGCCTCGCTGGACACGGGTGTCGACGTTTACATTGTGGATGTGAACGTCGCTTACGAGCGCGTGATGGAGGACGAAAATTTTCAGGAACTGACCCGGATGCACGAGGCCGGCGTGAGCCCGCAGGAGATCTACCTCAAAGACATCGGCTACGTCGTCCATCGGTTTCTGGCCGACAAGCGCAAGGTCAACCTCTCCATCAAGTTCGGGGAGCCCCTCAAAATCGATACCAAATCTTTGAAGGGCGACGTGCTCGGGACAAAGATCAAGTTCGCCGCGCACACCTATGCCAAGGAGACCTTCGAGCGGGTGCTGGGGATGCAGCCGGTGTTTCCGGCCAACATCTATTTTTCAGCCTTTGACGAGAACTTCAACCGCCTGCCCGTGCGCATCATGCGGGAGAAAATCGACGACATCCGGGACCGCCTGAGGCACCTGGCATGGGGACGCCAGAAGCAGCGGGTCGACCTGCACTACGTGTTGGGGTACCATCACCAGATCATGTCGGCCGACGAACTCATCAACCGCGCCTTCGAGGTGTTCACCGCCACCGAGCGCCCCGTCACCACTCTCGACGGCGACATGTTCGTGGTCCACAATCGCGACGTCGCCGCACAGTACCGCAACCACATCGAGCATTTTTTCGGTGAACCGAAAAAATGATCACGGCAGAAAAGCAAAAGACGCTTATTTTTTAAGATCGAACCGGTTTACGGGCCGCTTCGCCCGGACACCTCGACCGCCCCCTTGCGTATTTCAGCTTTGAGCTTTGAGTTACACCTTCATCCGTTGCACACCCTTGGGACAACACCCTCGAACAGGGTGTTAAAAAACAAGCATCAGGCCGTCAGCCAAGGCGTGCGGCGTTTTGGAAAGCGCAGCCTATTCAGGAATAGGTGAGCATTTACAGTAGCCGCACAACGCTGGATCACGGCCTGAGGCGCAGTTTTTCAACACCCCTGTCAGGCCGCTTTCAGAGCTACTTGGCCGCCATCAGCTTGAAGCTCTTCAGAATCCCCTCGAAGGTCTTGAGATCCTTGTCGAAATATTCGTCTTTGGTGGCCCCGTATCGGATGCTGTAGAAGAGGTCGCCGTTGATGAACCCGTAATAAATGGTCTTGAAGAAAAACCCGTCCTGGTCCGTGAAGATAAAGGTGATTTGGAACCCGTCATGGCCGGCAATCTTTGCCGGGACGTTTTCGAGCAGGCTGAAGTTGCGGATGTTCTGGTCGGAAACGATTTCCCGGACCACGACCTCAGCCGCCTGCTCGGGGGCCATGCCCTTGTCGATCGTTCTCTGAGTGAACTGGAATGGTTTGCTCAGGGGGCGCTCTTGCACCAGCGTGAACTGCTTGTAGCCCCCGTCTTTGGTGATGAACAGAATGGGTTCATCGGTAGGAACCTGCTTCCAGCCTTCCGGGATGGCGACTCTGCTCGTCATTGCCGGTTGGCTGTTTCCCATGTGAGCGCACCCAGCCAATAGAACTGCCATGACCGCGAATGCCCAAAAACACTTTTTCATAATTGTTCTCCTTAGTTTTTTGCTTCGTATTTGACCACGAGGGTTTGTGGTAATTTGAATGCAACTACCGCGCCAATATCGACTGGTCCGGTTCAGGCGCACGGAACAACCATCCGCGGAGTGCAATCGCCCTGTTACAGGAGACGACAGCGTCGGGGATGGAGCCGGGAAGGTGGCGTCAGACACACAAATATGTTCTCATATTGAAAACGGCATGTCTACACAATAATGACCCGGCGGTATTTTGATCAAAATAGTGCCAGCCGGCGCAGACGGCCGTTGGGAGGGGCGTAATGAAGCGGAAGATTTGAGCCGCTATTTGCCAATAATATTTTGCTTCTTTTCTCTGGACAAACAGACAAGCGCTATTATAGTATGAGCACAAAAAACTAGGGGCGCTTCATAAATATACAAACCAAAAGGAGGATTGCGAAATGAAAAAACTGTTTCTGCTGTTGGTGGCTATCTTGCTGATTGCCGGTTGCACTTCGGAATTCTACAAGCACGACCGGGTGTTCGCGACGAACGCGCACGTTGGTTACAGCTGGTGGGGCTTCAAACAGACCTCGGCTCAGGATGCCAAGATGTCTGCCGAGCAGGGCTGGTGGGGCAAGGAGATACCTTACATCCCGGCCAAGTAAGCTCGGCCGCGCGTCACTCTCGATTCAACTTAGGACAACTGCAATATGGCAGGATGGAACCCATCCTGCCATTTTTTTCGGGAGCGTCACCACGGCCTCGTAAAGCCAGAACCTGGTTAGAAGCGCCATAGCCCCGGAGGCCCATTTCCGCTTGACCCACAGGCGCCGCTCTTCTATACTTCGGCTATTCGAGCGCAGGGATCTCCCCTCCCAGCCCGGTGTCGGCAAGACGGTGCCGGGCGTGACGACACCAAGCGACCGAGGCAGCGCCCCTTCGATGAAGCAATTACTACGCTCTCTATTTCCCGATCACCGCACCGATTGTGGGCAGGAATTCCAGAAGCCCAACATGTTGAGCTTCTGGGTGCGGGCATGTGCTCTGACCGTTATGTTATTGCTGCCGGCGGGATGCGGCGTGCACAAGAAAATGACCGTCGTCGGCGCCGCCGCGCTGGTGGAGGACGTCGCCAAGGCGTCCTACAAGCAATCCGACTTGCGGCTGGTCCGCGAGGGCATGCCGGCCTACCTGATGCTCATGGACGGCATGGTGGAAGGCTGGCCCGACAACGAACGGCTGCTGCTGGCCGCCGCCCAGGCCTACTCTTCCTATGCCACGGCGTTTGTCGGCGCCGATGACCCAGGGTTTCGCGATGTTCTGCTGCTGCGGGCCAAGACCTATGCCCTGCAGGCATTGGAGCAGCGCGGAATTTCAGCACCCCTCACATCGCCCTTTGCCGAATTCGAACGGCAGGTCGGTCAAACAACCCGGTCCGACGTGCCGTATGTGTTCTGGTCCGCCTCCTGCTGGGGCAACTGGATCGCTGCCCACGCCAATTCCATCGCCGCCGTGGCGGAGCTGCCGCGCGTGGAGGCCCTCATGCGCCGCGCGCTGAGCCTGGATGAAACCTACTATTACGGCGGGCCGCACATTTTCATGGGTATTTTATACGCCTCCCGGCCTCAGGTGGCCGGCGGCAGCCTCGAGCTTTCCAGACAGCATTTTCTCAAAGCGATTGAAATCGGCCAGGGAAAGTTCCTGATGGCCTACGTGTATTACGCGGACTCTTACGCCCGCAAGGCGCTCGACCAGGAGCTGTTTGTTTCGGTCCTGAACAAGGTCCGTGAAACCCCGGCGGACACGGTGCCGGAACTGACCCTGCTCAACACCGTCGCCCGGCAGAAGGCCGAAGCCCTGCTCGGAAAGACGGAAGAGTATTTTTAAAGGAGGCTCTCCCATGCGCCGCCCGGCATGCCTGTTGACCGCCATGGTTGTTCTTTTCCTGTTCGGCATTCTGCTGGCCCCCCAATTCGCAGTAGGCCAGTCGGCCGTCGTCATCAAGTTGGCCACCCTTGCGCCGGAGGGCAGCCCGTGGGTTCAGGAACTTAAGGCTGCCGCCGAAGAAGCCCAGCAAAAAACCGGCAACGCCATCCAGTTCAAGATCTATCCGGGTGGGGTCATGGGCGATGAGCGCGACATGGTCCGCAAGATGCACATCGGACAGCTCCAGGCCGCCATGCTGAGCTCATCCTCGCTTGCCTCCATGTTCTCCGAGATCGACGTGCTCCAGATTCCCTTTCTTTTCGACAGCTACCCCCAGGCGGACTTCGTCGTCGGCAAGATGGAAGACGGTTTCAAGAGCGGCCTCGAGAAAAACGGTTACGTGGCGCTGGGCTGGTCGGAGGCCGGCTTCGTCTACCTGATGTCGACCGTCCCGGTGGAGACCCTCGAGCTGCTCCGGAAGGCCAAGGTCTGGATCTGGAACGACTCCCCCATGGCCAAGGCCATCTTCGAAGAGGCCGGGGTCATCGGCGTGCCGCTGTCCATCACCGACGTTTTAGTCGGCCTCCAGACCGGGTTGGTGGAGGTGGTGTATGCCCCGCCCTCGGTCGCCGTCGCCCTCCAATGGTTTACCCGAATAAAGTACATCACGGACGCACCCCTGAATTACATGCTGGGCGGGCTGGTGGCGAAAAAGGAGGCTTTCGACAAAATTGCCCCCCAGCACCAGACCGTGATCAAAGAGGTCTTTCAACGCCACATGAGCCGGCTGAAGGAGGCCATCCGCGCCGAGAACCAGGAGGCCCTCACCGTCATGCAGAAGCAGGGTGTGAGACTGGTCACTCCGGGCAAGGCGCAAATTGCCGACTACAAGGGCATTTCGGAAAAGGCCATGCAGAGGGAGAACAGCCACAAGTATTCGCCCAAAACCAAAGAAGAGGTTTCGGCCTGGCTCAAAGCCTACGCGGAGGGCAGGAAGTGAGGTTCTGGGAGCGGCTGGACGAAGCCATCGGCAGACTGGAAAAAGCCCTCATGGTGCTTTTCCTGGGGTTGATGATCGTTTTGGCCTTTGCCCAGATCGTTTTGCGCAACTTCACGGGGGTCGGCCTTACTTGGTCCGAGTCCCTGGTGCGCTACCTGGTGTTGTGGGTCGGGTTCATCGGGGCCTCCCTGGCCGCGCGGGAAGGCCGGCACATCACCATCGAGGTCATCAAGCTGCGGCCTGCAGCCAGCGGCAGGCACCATCTGGCGGCTCTCTCCCAGCTGTGCGCCGTTCTCGTCTGCGCGGTGATGACCTGGGCCGCGGTGAAGTTTGTCCGCGACGACGCCCAGATCGGGACCCGCGCGTTTCTGGACCTACCCACCTGGGTCCTGGAGACGATCATCCCCGTAACGTTTGCGATCATGAGCCTGCGGTTTCTGCTGCGCGCGATCCGGGCGCTGCGTCGGCAGGCTGCACGGCGAGAGCCGGCGCCGCTGTTATGATCACGCTGCTGATCATAGCAGCCGCCCTCCTGCTGCTGCTCATCGGGACCCCCGTGTTTGTCGTCATCTGCGGGCTGGCCCTGTATTTTTTCTCTGCGAGCGGGATCGATCTTTCCGCGGTCGTCATCGAAATCCACCGCCTGGCAACCACGCCTGTGCTGGTGGCGATCCCCCTGTTCACCTTTGCCGGCTACCTGCTCTCGGAGAGCGGCGCCCCGCGGCGCCTGATCCGGCTGGCCGACGCCCTGCTCGGCTGGATGCCCGGCGGGCTGGCCGTGATCGCGCTCCTGACCTGCGCGATTTTCACGGCGCTGACCGGCGCGACCGGACTCACCATCATCGCTCTCGGCGGGATCCTGTTGCCGGCCATGAGCCGGGGGGAATACCCGGAAAGCTTTTCCCTGGGGCTGCTCACCACCTCGGGAACCCTGGGCCTGCTGTTTCCACCGAGCCTGCCGCTGATCGTCTATGCCATTGTCGCCAAGGTGGGTATCGGAGAGCTCTTCGTGGCCGGCCTCCTGCCGGGTGCGCTGCTGGTGGTGGTGCTGTCGGCCTACAGCATCTTCGTTGCCGCCCGGCTTCGAGTGCCCCGCAAAACATTCCGGACCGGAGAGCTGGTTGCGGCCGTTCGGGGGTGTATCTGGGAGCTGCCGCTGCCGTTCGTGGTGCTGGGAGGGATCTACACCGGCAACTTCGCGGTGAGCGAGGCGGCCGCCATCACGGCGATGTACGTCTTTGTAGTGGAAGTGCTGATCCTGCGCGACATCCGCTGGGGGGCGCTTCCGGAGCTCATCAAGCAGAGCATGGTGCTGGTGGGCGGGGTATTGATCATTCTGGGTGCGGCCATGGGCCTGACCAACTATCTCATCGACGCCGAAATCCCCATGCAGATGCTGGATTTTTTCCAGGCGCACATCGAAAGCCGCCTGGTCTTCCTGGTGGTCCTCAACCTGTTCCTGCTCACCGTGGGCTGCACCATGGGGATCTTCTCGGCCCTGGTGGTGGTGGTCCCCCTCATCGCGCCGATCGCCCAGGCCTACGCGATCGACCCCATCCACCTCGGGATCATCTTTCTCACCAACCTGGAAATCGGCGCATCCATCCCACCCCTGGGCATCAATCTGTTCATCGCCGGCCTGCGCTTCGACCGGCCGGTGCTCAAGCTCTACGCGGCCTGCCTGCCCTTCGTCGGCCTTCTGCTCGCGGCCCTCGCCCTGATCACCTACTGGCCCTGGCTGAGCCTGGCGTTGCTGCGCTGACGCGCAGCAACCCGAAGGAGAGTGTGCATGCAAAAACCATCACTCGCGTCTCTCACCGTCGTGCTGATCAGCCTGATGCTGGCCGCCGGCGCCGGTAACGCTGCGGATGTCGAACTGCTGACCCCTGGCCTGCCGTCGCAGATTTCGGTGCAGCCCGCGGACCTCCCGAATCAGGTCGTCGTTTCGGTGCGCGACCCGGCGGGAAACCCCATCCTGGGTCTCCAGCCGCAGGACTTTATCCTGGGCCAGGGCATCCGCAAGGCCCGCATTCTTTCGGCCGAACCCATGGCGAGCACCCAGGCCCTGCCGGTGAACCTGGTGCTGGTGATCGACAATTCCTTCTCCATGTACGAGCGCCAGGCCATCCAGCCCCTGCTCGCCGCCCTCGACGAGCTTTTGAAGGACGTGCGCCCGATCGACAACATTCACGCCGTGGTGTTCAACGACTCCGAAACCCGGGCCGCCGCCGGCCGCACGCTCAACGTCCGGACCTTCAGGTCCAATACGCTTTCCGAGTGGAAAGCCTTCTTCGCCGGCGCCTTCGACCGCGGCATCACCACCAAGACCTATCTCAACGAGGCGATCCTGGCCGGTCTCGACATCGCGAAAAACATGCCGGTGAACGAGCAGAAGCTGATGGTGGTCTTCTCGGACGGCGAGGACTTGAACAGCAAGTACCGCATCCCGGAGGTGACGCTCGAGGCCGGCCGCATCGCGAAACTGGGTATCTACTGCATCGATTACATGCCCCGGGAGCAGACCGACGAGTTTCTCGCCGGTCTGTCCGGCACGCATAGCGGCCGGATCTGGAAGGCCAGGTCCGCCGCCGAGATCGTTCCCATCTTCCAGTCCTTCAAGAGCACCATTCTGCGCCGCTACGTGCTGACCTACGAGCTTCTGAACCCGGTCGCACTTGCGCCCAACACTCTGAATTTCGAAGTCCTAACCACCACCACGGGTGCGGCGGCCGCCCCCATGGTGTTCTTCTTCACCGGCCGCAGCGAGATCCCGGACCGGTATGCACTCTTCAAGGAGAGCGCCCAGGCCGACACCTTCGAGCCGGCCGACCTGTCCGGCGCCCTGAACCGCTATCTCAACATCCTCAACATGATCGGCTACGGTCTGCGGCATGACTCCGACGCCCAGGTCGATATCGTGGGCAGCTCCTCCGAGACCGGCGTCGAACAGGGGGGGCTCGCCCTTTCCCAGCGCCGGGCGGAGACCGTCAAAGACTACCTCCAGAAGATCTGGGGCATCGCCGCCGACCGCATGCTCATCGAGGCGCGTCTCCTGCCGGGAACACCGTCGGATTCGGAGAGCCCGGTCGGTCGCCTCGAAAACCAGCGCGTGGAAATCATGGTTGCGCCCGCCGCCGCCCGGTCCCGGATCACCGGGAGCCTGGTCGCGGAAGCCCGCCACCGCAAGGAGGTCAGCGTCAGCCTCGACCTCTTCCCCCTGCCGGACATCGCGACCTGGGAGCTCGTCATCCAAGGCGCGGAGCGGCCGCTCAAAGCCGTCAAAGGCACCGGCGCCGTTCCGGCCGCCTTCCAGATTCCCCTCGATGAGCTGGGCCGCGACCGGCTGGCGCGGCTGAGCGCCATCGAAGCCGTCATCCGGGTGACCGACGCCAAGGGCCAGGTTTACGAAGCCGCATCGGACCTCTGTCACATCCGTAGCTCCGACAAGGAGCTGATGCAGGAGATCGCCTTTCCGCCCTCCGGAACGGTCGACCTCAAGCCGGACACCGTCACCGTTGAAGAGATCACCATCCGGGACAGCTCGCCCCTTCTCAACTACGTCTACTTCGACACCGGCCGCGCCGAGATCCCGAACCGCTATGTCCGCTTCAACGACGCAGCGGAACACCGGACATTCGACGAGCAGGCGCTGAAGGGCACCCTGGAAAAGTATTACCAGGTGCTCAACATCATAGGCCGGCGCGCAGCGGGCCGCCCCCAGGCGCGGTTGCGTATCACCGGCTGCAACTCCAACTGGGGCGAGGAAAAGGGCAAGACCGAGCTCTCACGCCGCCGGGCCGAGGCCGTGCGGGCCTACCTGCAGGCGGTCTGGGGAATCGAGCCGGCCCGCATGGTCGTGGACGCGCGCGACCTGCCCGCCGTCGCCAGCGCCGGCAACATCCCCGAAGGCCGGGCCGAGAACCAGCGCGTCGAGATCACCTCCGACGATCCGGCGATTCTCGACACCGTCCAGAGCACCTTCGTCGAAGCCGTGAGCGACACCGACCGGTTCCGGATCACGCCGCAGATCGAAACCGCTCTTGGCCTGAAAGAGTGGCGCATCGAAATGGCGGGCGACGGCAAGCCCCTGGAAGCCCTGAGCGGCATGGGCGCGCTGGCGTCGAGTTACGTGCTGGCGCTGAAGGACCTGGGGCTGTTGAACATCGGCAATTACCAGACGATCACGGCGGCCGTGGACGTTTCGGACGCGAAGGGTCAGACCTTCCGGGCCGAGGACAGCACCCGTGTGCGGCTCATCCGGCGCGAGGAACGCCTCGCCCAAAAGGAGGGCTACAAGGTTGTCGAGCAATACGCCCTGATCCTGTTCGACTTTGACCGCGCCGAGATCAAGGACCGCAACCGCGCCGTGCTGGACCGTATCGGCGGCCGCATGCGCGAGGTGCCCACGGCGGCGGTCACGATCGTCGGCCACACCGACTCGATCGGCAAGGTCGACTACAATGTGGCCCTCTCCAAGAAGCGCGCCCAGGCCGCCTACGAGCTGATCCTGGGCGGCGGCATCCCGGCGCGGGACGGCATCACGCACGACGGCCGGGGGCCGGCGGACCCGCTGTTCGACAACGACCTGCCGGAGGGCCGCGCCTTCAACCGCACGGTGACGGTCCGCCTGGAATACGAGCAGCGGCAGTAGGAGCAGTCTTCGTTGCGGGAGATCGGGTGGGAGCGTTGTTCACTCGAACTCGGACGGCCTGTTTGGGACTCGACGATCCCCACCGCATCGCTGCGGACCCGTTGGGCACTTGTGCGTATTTGCCTTGTCAGGCTATGATTGCGAACCAAGCCACCTGCTGAGCGGGCTGTCGTTGACCCGGGTTAAAACGGCCACAGAAATTCTGAATAATAAGCTTCTTACCAACAGTCGTGAGGGAGACCCCATGAACACAGCACGCAACCGTCTGGGATGGACAGAAGTGGTTTCAAAACCTCGGATCACACCCGAGGGCAAGGCGCAGGCCGATTCGAAAGCGCAGCAACCACGACAGTGTGTGAGCATTTCGAGAGGCCTGCAACGCAGCCATCGGGTGTCAGACGGGGTTATGAAATCACTTATAGTCATTCTGCTTCTGCTGGGCTTTGGGCTGTCCGCAACCTCCGCCTGGGCGCAGAAGATTCCGAAAGCCAAGCCCCCGAAGACCGAGCAAAAGGCGGAGGCGGCGGCTCCCGCCCTGCCGCAGAGCCCGGAGCAGGTGGACGCCTTTATGGGATCCTTGACCGACGAGAAGACGCGGCAGGTGCTGGCCCAGATGCTCAGGCAACAGACGGCGGCCAAGGCCGCCTCGGGCGAGGACGGGGTGGTCACCAAAGGCAGAAGCCGCGGGCTGGGGGCCATTTTCTTCCGGTTGGCCGACAATGCCTCGGCGCTGATGAAAAAGCTCGCCGGGACCTTCACCGCCGCGGAGGACGAGTCCGACGACCTGGGCGATGCCTGGCGCAAGCTGACCGGCGGCAAGGGCATCGGCCGCTTCCTGCTGACCCTGCTGGCACTTTTTGCGATCGTGGCGGCGGGTCTGCTCCAGCGATGGTTTTTTTCCCGGGCGACCCGGGACCTGCGCGAACGGCTCTTGACCTCCGTTAAATTGGGGCGGCTGGAGTTTTTCGGGCGGATCGTGTCGCATCTGATCCTGCAGGCACTGGGGATCGCCGTGTTCACCGTCACCACCTTCATCCTGTTTGTCCTTTTCTTCCAAAAAGGCGATTTGGGTTACGAGTTTGTCTCGGTCTACCTGCTCGTGAGCTATTACGTGCTGCTTTTCGCCTGCGCGGCCGAGGTCCTCTTCGCACCGGATGCGCCCGCCCTGCGCCTGTTCCCGATGAAGGACGCGGACGCCGTTTTTCTTTACCGGTGGATG
>DATITS010000160.1:0-16295 GCA_035467535.1 Desulfobacterales bacterium | reverse complement strand
GCCTGCCGACGTGAAGGTGTTCGTCAACGGCAAGGAAACCGGGAGCGGCCGCGTCGGGAAAACGGTGCCGTTCCGCTACGGCGTGGAACCGTTCGACATCGGACGCGATACCGTGTCCCCGGTGTCGAAGGACTACAAAGTGCCGTACGTGTTCCAGGGCCGAATTGAGCAAGTGACAATTGAAGTGAGGTAGTGTGTTCGGTCGCTCTGATCCCGCCGTCGCAACACGGCGGGATCAGAGGAAGGGACTCTTTGGGGTGACCGAATTGCTTGGCCCTTAATTGCGAGGGGCGACCAAATGGATAACGGCGATTAATCGAATCCCAGAAAATTTTTGAACCCCTGATGGTGTTGGGCATGTAATCCCAAGCAATCCGCTTTCCTTGCAATTGCGGATACCGGCCGACGCGCAAAGCTATCCACAGTCACCACTTCGTTTTTCTCGCCGATAGAATTTCGGATCGCTTAATTACGGCGACTCCTTGTCGGGGCCCATGGCCTATTGTTTCGTGCGGCGGGTGGGGGGAGTCATGCCTCGGCAGGTGGTGTGGCCGGGAAAGTCAAATGAAACGCGGCCCAGGCGCCCGGCTCGGATTCCGCCCAGGCCCGGCCGCCGTGAAGCTCTGCGATGTTCTTCACCGTGAAAAGCCCGATGCCGCTGCCGCGCTTGGCGTGCGTGTTTGCATTCCGGATGCGATAGAACTTTTCGAAAAGTCGGCCCGCTGCTTCGGGCGGGAAGCCCTCGCCTTCGTTCCAGACGGTCAGGGTGACAAGTTCGCCTTCCCTCTTCACATCCACCGTCGCCTTTCCGCCTTCGCGCCCGTATTTGGCGGCATTCGTGAGAAAGTTGTTGAGGGCGATGCGCAAGAGACCCGGATCGGCAACCACCGGCAGTTCATTCGGGCAGCTCACGCTGACGGTGATGTTCCGGGAACGGAAGAACACCGCGGCCTGATCCACGGCCATCGCAACCACGGTTGTGGGCAAATCGATGGGGGATTTGTTCGCAAAGAGCTCATCGCGCTCCAAACGGGACAGGTCCAGGTAGTCCCGCACCATGTCCTGGAGTTCCTCGCAGTTGCGCTGGATGCGGGTGAAAAAATCCGAGACCTGGGGCGAGACCTTCCCGAGGTAGCCGTCCACCATGGTCGCGATCAGCATCTGGATGGCGGCAAGCGGCGCCTTCAACTCGTGGGTCACGAAACCCAGGGTCTGCATGTAGTTGCGGTTGGACTGCCCGAGTTTCGTGTTCGTCAAGCTGAGTTCTTCGTTGCGCGCGCGCAGTTCCTGGTCCCGCTTGCGGATCGCGGTGCGCATGTCGGCAAAGGCGCCGGCCAGCTGCCTTAACTCCAGGTAGCTGTGGGGGATCGCGATCGCGTGCTCCAGGTCTCCGGTTGCCAGGCGCGACGCGGATTGGCTCAAGGCGCGCACCGGGCGGGTGATACGGTTGACGATGTAGAGCGCCGCGTAGACGGCCAACAACCCGACCACTCCCACGGGGATCAAGAACCAGGCGATGAGGTTGTCCTGCATATCGTCGTAGGGCGCACGGAGAAGACCGACATAGACCATGCCGATCGTCTTTCCGGCCGGATCCCGCAGGGGCTTGTAGGCGCTCAGGTACCAGGCGTCCACGACCAGCGCCTCGCCCGTGTAGTTCATCCCCTGTTCGAGAACCGTGCGCCGCACGGTTTCCGAAACCTTGGTGCCGATGGCCCGGGTCCCGTCATGGGAGAGCACGTTGGTGGCAACACGCACCTCGTTCTTAAAGATCGTCACGGTGCCGCGCGGCTTGCCCTTGAAATCCGTCTCGCTGAACACCGTGGCGCGCAGCTGGTCCACCAAATCGTTGTTGAAGTTCAGCAAGCGCCCCCCATAAAGCAACGCCTTCACCCGGCCGCTGCTTTCGAGAATCGGGCAGGCGATCCACCACAGGAGCCCGGCGCGGCTGACGGGCTCGCCGCCGTTGTCGCCGTTGTAGATCTGGGCTGCCGCCTGAAGCGCCGGGCCGCCCTCCATCTGCAGCCGATCCGGATCCAACAGCACGGTCCCCCAGGCCGACTTGCCCTCCAGGGCCTTGCGCAGCACCGGATCGCGACCTAACGGGATGCGCTGCACCGATGCCGGATGGCTTCCGGCGATCGGCCGGCCTTCGTTGTCGCAGAAGTTGAGGACCGTCAGATCGAGCTCGCGGCGGATGGAGGAAAGGACTTCGGCGGGATTTGCAGCGGCCAACCCGATTCGGCTGGAAGAGATCTCCAGGGAGTAAGCCAGGCGCGCCAGCTGCTCCCGGTAGGCCGTCCCGACGATTTCAAGGTCTTGGTTGACGCGGGATTGGGCCTCGCTGCGCACGCTCTTGTTGATGCTGTAGACCCCGATGGCGCCGATCAAGGCCGCCGGTATGAGGGCCACTGCCAGCATGCCGGCCACGAGCACGGTCCGAATCGACATGAAGATGGGAACGTATCGTGCGGTCATAATATCCGGACGAGCCATTCTCCCCGGTGAAATGCAGGTGAGACCGTCATGACCGACTACGGTCGAATAGACTGTCTATTTTTATCATGAATAGCCGAATCACGCAAAAGGCTTTTCGAGGGAAGGGATCCGGCATAGGCGGTGCAAAAAATATGGAGGCCGACGCCACGCGCTACAGGATGTCTTTGAGCTCACGGCGGATGGCGTTCAGGTGCTCGCGCATCCATTCCGCCGCCCCGCGGCCGTCCTCGCGCTTGATGCAGGCGAGAACCTGTTTGAGGGTGCGGATCGAGTGGGAACGGTATTCCGATGGGATCAGGGTGGTCTTAAACGTCTCGTGGTAGCCGACCACCTTTTCGAGCAGAAAGCGCAACATTTCGCTGAAAATCTGGTTGGTGGTGGCCTCGGCCAGCGTAATGTGGAACTCGACGTCGGATTGAAGGAACCGATGATAGTCTTCCCGGCTCTCCTCCATGTCCCGCAAGGCCTGTTCCAAACGCCGCAGGTGCCGGCTTTCCGACCTTTCGGCGGCCAACTCGGCCGCTTTGCACTCGAGGGTCTCCCGCAGCTCGAGGACATCCAGAAGGCTCCCGGCCTTTAGCGCGGCCTGCAGCTTGGAAATGGAAGGGGTCGTGTCGGGAAGTTTCTGGGAGATGAAGGTGCCCCGGCCGTGTTGGACGTCCAGGTACCCCATCACGGCGAGGGCGTTCAGCGCCTCCCGCATGGAGGAGCGCCCCACCCCGAAGCTTTGAGCCAGTGCGCGCTGGGAAGGCAGCCGGGCGCCGGTGGTGATCTCGCCGTTCTGCAATTTTTTCAGGATCTGTTCCACCACGATTTCCGGCGCCGTGCTGCTCTTGCGGATCGCTTCGAAGGCCACCCGATACCTCCCCGCCCCTCGCATACAACCTTGATCAATAAATGCCCTTCCATCCCGAGCCGAATTCATGGCGGCTTGATCGACCTACCAAGGGCCGCACACCGGCTCGATTCGGTTAGTATATGCACTTGTTATTTTTGTCAACTTGGACTTGACAACCTTAAAGATACCGAATAAAATCAACTCATCAGGTGTTCAGACCACTTTGTCAAAAAAACGGTCTACTAACCGATATCGTTTAAAATTTTTGCCGAAACCAGCCGCGCCGGTGCGTTGCGTGCCGGATCGGCCTTAAACCGCAACCATCGCAGCGACGTTGGTTTTCGAATTGCCGGCGAACAACCTATGAAACCATCGACGCTCACAGCCGGGTCTTCTGGCGGCGGGGCTCTTTCCAGCCCCCGTCCAGACCCCAGGGATATCGAACCCACCACCGGGCAGATCTTCAATGTCATGCGGTTCTCCACCCATGACGGCCCGGGCATCCGAACGACCGTGTTCTTGAAAGGCTGCCCCCTCAGTTGCTGGTGGTGCCACAACCCGGAAAACTGGCAGCACGTCCCGAGCGAGGTCTATATCGCCGACCGCTGCATCGGCTGCGGCGTCTGCATTGACGCCTGCCCGAACCGGGCCCTCGACCGCACCCCGCAGGGAATCACTGTCGATCCGATTCGGTGCACGCACTGCGGCCGATGTGTGGACGCCTGCCCGTCCGAGGCACGCGAGCGCACCGGCTGGCCGGTGACCGTGCCCGAACTGCTCAGCACCATCGAAAGAGACATCCCGTTCTATGAGCAGTCCAAGGGCGGTGTGACCTTCTCCGGCGGCGAGCCCCTGTGCCAGGCCGAGTTTCTCATGGCAATGCTCAAAGCCTGCGGCCGGCTCGAGATCCACCGGGCCGTTGACACCAGCGGTTACGCGGCAAGCGATGTCCTGCTGCGGGTCGCCCGGTTCACCGACCTGTTTCTCTTCGATCTCAAGGCCCTGGACCCCGTCACGCACCGAGCCAACACCGGAGTCGACAACGCCTGCATCCTGGCGAACCTCCGGCAGCTCTCCGGATCGGGCGCCGACATCGTCATCCGCATCCCGCTCATCCCGGGGGTCAACGACGACGCGCAACGTCTATCGGAAATCGGCGAGTTCATCGCCGCGCTGCCCCGCAAACACCCGGTGGACCTGCTGCCCTATCACGCCGCGGCCGCCGGAAAATACAAGAAACTCGGAATCGGCTTGCGCGGGGCAAATGTCACCCCCGCGTCCGCGGAGCGCATCGCCGAGATCGCACACCACCTGTCCGACTTCGGGCTGACCGTCCGTGTGGGAGGTTGAGACCATGAATGCGAGAATTCAGAGGCTGCGCCAAGAGAGCGTGTTCACCCAACCCGCAATTTCCATCGAACGGGCGCTCTTGACGACAACCTTCTACAAGGAAAACGCCGGGAAACATTCCACCCCCGTACTGCGGGCGTTAAATTTCAAATACCTGTGCGAACACAAGACGATTGTCATCGGCGCGGATGAACTGATCGTGGGCGAGCGCGGCCCGCGGCCCAAGGCCGTACCGACCTTCCCCGAACTGACGTGCCACAGCGCCGAGGATCTGCGGATTCTGAACTCCCGGCCCATGACCCGCTACGCCATCGCCGAGGAGGAGATCCGCACCTACGCGCAGGAGGTCATCCCCTACTGGCAGGGCCGCAGCATGCGCGACCGCATTTTCAGCCACGTCCCCGGGGAGTGGAAACGGGCCTACGAATCCGGCCTGTTCACCGAGTTCATGGAGCAGCGCGCGCCCGGCCACACCGCCCTGGACGGCACCATCTACCGGCAGGGCATGCTGGACTTCAAACGCGAAATCGAAGGACGCCAGGCCACGCTGGATTACCTGAACGACCCCCGCGCCGCCGACCGGGCCGAGCAACTTACGGCGATGGAGATCGCCTGTGACGCGGCCATCGTCTTCGCCGAGCGCCACGCCGAACTGGCTGATCGCCTGGCCGCCGCCACGACGGACGAAGGCCGCCGGGCGGAGCTTGCACGCATCGCCGCCGTCTGCCGCCGGGTGCCGGCCCACGCCCCGCGAGACCTGTGGGAAGCCCTGCAGATGTACTGGTTTGTACACCTCGGTACAATAACAGAGCTGAACGGGTGGGATGCCATGACACCCGGGCATCTCGATCAGCACCTGCAGCCGTTCTACGAAAAGGGGCTGGCCGACGGCTCGCTCACACGCGAGCAGGCCAAGGAGCTGATCGCCTGCTTCTGGGTCAAGGTCAACAACCACCCGGCCCCGCCCAAGGTCGGGGTCACCGCCAAGGAGAGCGGCACTTACAACGACTTCACCAACGTGAACCTGGGTGGGCTCACCAGCGGCGGGGCCAGCGGCGTCAGCGAGGTGAGCTACGTCATCCTGGAGGTCGTCGACGAGCTGCACCTGCTGCAGCCCCAGGCGAGTGTCCACATCAGCGACAAGACCCCGGCCCGCTTCCTCAAGGCCGCCTGCCGCCTCATCCGCAAGGGCTACGGCTATCCCGCCGTTTTCAACTCCGACGAGACCGTGATGGAGATGCTGCGCGTCGGCAAGAGCATCGAGGATGCCCGGGAAGGCGGCTGCAGCGGCTGCGTCGAAACCGGGGCCTTCGGCAAGGAAGCCTACATCCTCACCGGCTACCTCAACGTGCCCAAGGTGCTGGAGCTGGCGCTCAACAACGGGGTCGATCCGCTGACCGGCACACAGGTGGGGCCCCGGACCGGCGAGGCCGCGGCGTTCACCACCTTCGAGCAGCTCTACGCCGCCTTTGAGAAACAGCTCGACCGGATCGTGGACCTCAAAGTCCGGGTCAACAACTACATCGAGCGCATGTACGCCGCCCATTCGCCGGCGCCGTTCCTGTCCGTCGTCATCAGTGACTGCATCGCCAAGGGCCAAGACTACTACGACGGCGGGCCGCGCTACAACACGAACTACATCCAGTGCTGCGGGATCGGAACGGTCACCGACAGCCTTTCCGCCATCCGCACCCACGTCTATGATACCAAGGCGTTTACCATGCACCGCCTGCTCGCGGCGTTGGCAGGCAATTTTAAGGATGAGGGCGTGCTGCACCACACGCTGAAAAGCAAGACCCCCTGCTTCGGCAATGACGACGCCGGCGCCGACGAGCTCATGCAGCGCGTCTACCGCTCGCTGTTCGCCGCCATCGACGGCCGGCCTAACACGAAGGGGACCACCTACCACCTGAACATGCTTTCGACCACTTGCCATGTGTACTTCGGCAAGATGCTCGGGGCGACCCCCAACGGCCGGCTGGCCGGCTCCCCGGCGTCCGACGGCACCTCGCCCTCCCACGGCGCGGACCGCAACGGACCCACGGCAGTGATCCACTCGCTGAGCAAGATGGATCAGGTCAAGTCCGGAGGGACACTGCTCAACATGCGCTTCCTGCCGAGTGTCCTGCAATCGGAGCAGGACCTGGACAAGCTGGCACAGTTGATCCGCACCTATTTCCGGATGAACGGCCACCATATCCAGTTCAACGTGGTGGACACCGACACCCTGCGCCGGGCCCAGGCCGAACCGGACGACTATCGCGATCTGCTCGTGCGCGTTGCCGGCTACAGCGACTATTTCGTGGACCTGGACCTGCACCACCAGGAGGAGATCATCGCCCGCACGCCCCAGAGCGCCTGCTGAACGCCGGTCGGTGGTCCTGTTGATTCGTCGAATCGTCAGCCTCCGCCCGCTGCGCAGGTGGCCTCAGGTTTCCCCTTTTCGCGGTTCAGATGATCCACACACGAAAGAATACAACTTCTGCTTGCGATGAATCGTGTTCATCTGTTACTCCTTGGTTTCGAGCATTTGAGAGTTCGGATTTCGACTGATCGCGTTTAACCCGGATCGGTGGAACCTCTTCGGGCCCTCAGCAACAGGAGAGGTTTCAGAGAAGAACGAAGGCCAGATGAACCGGCCGAGGGAAGACTCTTGTACCGCTGCGTAAAATCTCCGTAGAAAATTGTATAAATACGTACAGGATTCCTTCATGACACCCAATTTCCCGAGCATCTTCAACGACGTCATCGGCCCGGTGATGCGGGGGCCGTCCAGCTCGCACTGCGCGGCCGCGGTCCGCATCGGCCGCCTGGCCCGGGAGTTGATGGACGGCCGGATCGAGCACGTGCGCATGGAGTTCGACGCCAAGGGCTCGCTCGCTTTCACCCACGCAAGTCAAGGCTCCGACATGGGGCTTTTCGGCGGACTGCTGGGCTGGGATGCCCAGGACGAACGCCTGGTCGATTCGACCGCCGCGATGCGGGAGGCCGGCATCCAGGTGGAGCTGAAGATCGCCGATTTCGGCGACCCCCACCCCAACACCTACCGTTTGACGTTGAAGAACGCCGATGCGTCGCGCGGCATGATCGCCCTGTCCACCGGGGGCGGGATGATCGAGGTGATCGACATCGACGGGTTTCCGCTGTCCATAAAGGGCGACTATTTCGAGACCCTGATCTATGCGAATGCCCAAACCCGGGACATCATCGCTCTTTTAGAGCAGCACGCCGCAGCCGACGACATCGCACTGCACCGGGGGACCGGCAATTGCCTCGTCCAGGTAAAAGCCCAGGCACCCATCCCCCGGGGCCTACTTGCCGAAATCAGCGCCAGCCCTTGCGTGACGGGCACCCGGACGCTCAGCCCGGTGCTGCCGGTGCTCTCATGCAAGGCCATGCAGGTCCCGTTCAGCACCTGCGCTGAGATGATGGCGTTCAACAAGCCGATCAACCTCGACCTGGGCCGGCTGGCGGCCCGCTACGAAAGCGCCCGCGGCAATATCCGCGAGGGCGAAGTCCTCGCCCGCATGGCCGAAATCGTCCGCATCCTGCGCCGCTCCATCGCCCAGGGGATCCAGGGCACACACGCCGAGAACCGCATCCTCGGCCCCCAGTCCGGCGGCTTCCAGGCCGCCCTGCAAGGCGGCCGGCTGCTCGATGGCGGCATGCTGAACACCATGATCCTGTATGTCAGCGCCCTGATGGAGGTCAAAAGCGCCATGGGCGTAATCGTGGCCGCACCGACGGCCGGCTCCTGCGGCGGGCTGCCGGGGGCCGTCATCGGCGCGGCCGAACGCATGGGGCTCTCCGAGGACCGCATGGCCCACGCCATGCTGGCAGCGGGCATGATCGGCGTCCTCATCTGCACCCGCTCCACGTTCGCGGCCGAGGTCTGCGGATGCATGGCGGAGTGCGGGTCCGGTTCGGGCATGGCCGCAGCCGGCCTGGTCACCCTGGCGGGCGGCAGCGCGCAGCAGGCGGTGGACGCGGCCTCCATGGCGCTTCAGAACACCCTGGGCATGATCTGCGACCCGGTGGCCAACCGCGTGGAGGTGCCCTGCCTCGGCAAGAACGTGCTGGCCGCAAGCAACGCGCTCGCCTGCGCCAACATGGCGCTCGCCGGCTACGACGCCGTCATCCCCCTCGACGAGACGATCGCGGCCATGGACCGGGTCGGCAAGAGCCTGCCCATGGAGCTGCGCTGCACCACCCTCGGCGGCCTGTCGATCACCGCGACCTCGAAGGCGCTCGAGAAAAAGCTCGCATCAAAAACCTCCCGGGGTTGAGCGCCGCGTCGTCAATCCGCGCGCGCGCCGGCAACCAGAGTTGACTTTTCGCCCGATCTCTGGCTTGTTTAGAAGTGGTTTCACAACCTCGGATCACCCCTGAAGGCAAGGCGCAGACCGATTCGAAAGCGCAGCAACCACGGCAGTATGTGAGCATTTCGAGAGGCCTGCAACGCCGCCATCGAGGGCCAGACGGGGTTATGAAACCACTTATAGGCTCAGCCCATCCCCTGCCACTTCACTCCCGGAGGCCAGCATGAAAGCAAAAATGCGCGTCATGACGGAACGGCCCCTCAACGCCGAAACCCCGGTCGAATCACTCAAATCCTGGATTACTCCCAACACGGTGTTCTTCGACCGCAACCAGGGCGCGGTCCCGCCGCGGCGCATTTCGCTCAAGCGCTGGCGGCTGGCGGTGGAGGGGGAGGTCGCCACGCCGCTGACCCTCACGTTCGACCAGATCCGCCGCATGCCCAAGGCGATCGCCGCCGACACGCTGGAATGCTCGGGCAACGGGCGCTCGCTGCTGCCCGAGAAAGCCGCGGGCAACCCGTGGACCATCGGCGGCGTGGGCAATGCGGTCTGGGGCGGAGTGTGGCTGCGGGACGTGCTGCAAACGGCCGGCCTGAAACCGGCGGCCCAACATGTGGGCTTCGAGGGGTTCGACACACCCCTGGGCGCATCCGGGGTCAAGTTCGTGCGCAGCATCTCGCTCGAAAAAGCGCTCGCTTCAACCCTGCTCGCCTACGAGATGAACGGCGAGCCCCTGCCGCTCAAGCACGGCTATCCCCTGCGGGGGCTGGCGCTGGGTTGGACCGGTGCCAACTGCGTGAAATGGCTCACCCGCATCGTCGTCCTGGACCGGCCGTACGAAGGCTTCTTCATGGACAATGTCTACCGCGTATTCCAGAAAGGCCAGGATCCTCGGACGGGGGCGGTGGTCATGGGTCTCAAGCTCAAATCCATCATCACCCAGCCGTTGACCGGGCAATCTCTGCCGGCCGGCCGCGTCGTCGTGCTCGGTGCCGCTTATGGAGGGGAGGCGGATGTGGACCGGGTGGAGGTCTCCGTGGACGCCGGGGCGAGCTGGAGGCCCGCCGAATTCATCGGCCCGCACGAGCCCTATGCCTGGCGCCAGTGGCAGTATGTCTGGGAGGTGAGGGCGCCGGGCGCGTACACGCTGATGGCCCGCGCCGTCGACGACACCGGCCGGCTGCAGCCAATGCAGGCCGAGTGGAACGTGCTCGGCTACGGCAACAACGGCGTCGGCGAGCACGCCGTCACCGTCAGCATCACGTGACATCGAACTTACAGTCGGGTGGGTTTTTCATTTGAGATCATCGGATGGGACGAAAGCGGCCGTTGCAGTGCCAGACCCTTGAAAACGGCTCCGCCGCCGGCAGCTCGGAATGCTCGACATCCCCGAGCCGGATCTCGTTTTCGTTCTGACCATACATGGGATCCCACGGCATCAGCAGGACGAACTGCCGCTCTTTCTCCAGCGGAACCAGGCGGGGCATGATCGGCTCGCCCCAGTTCCGGCCGGACAGCACGGTTTGCAGCCATTGCAGGGTGGGGATACTCAAAAACTCGTGCAGGGTGGCCAGGGTCGGAGGGCTCAGGGGCATCTTGCCGTTTATGTTTTCCACCAGCGCATCCCGCGGGCGGACCCAGATGCCGGCGGTGGTTTCCCGCATATCGGGCAGACAGGCCTGCCCCGGCGGCAGAACGGCGACGAAAAACCGCGTGTCGAAACGCCGCGGCATGCGCTCCGGAGTGACCCAGCGCGCCCAGCGCGACAGCGCCGAAAGGGTGAGCACCCAACCGTCCGACACCACCAGATGCGTGAACCAGCCATGCGCCGGGCTCTCCGCCAGACGCCGTTCACAGGCCCGCCCGAAACCCCCTTGCGCCGGAAGCCTGCGGCGCGCCAACAGCACGCCTGCTTCCTCGAAGGTCTCGCGCACCGCGGCCACCCCATAGCATAGGGGTTCAAAGCCACCGGCCGCTTTCCCCCCCAGGCGCTCACTCAGCGCATCGGGCGCCAGATCCGCATGGGCCAGCCACAGCGCGTCATCCCGGTCCCGATCATCCACCAGCCCGCCGGGAAAAACGTAACTGCCCGGCATGAAGCCGCTCGTCGGACTGCGGCGCAGCAGATACACCTGGAGATGTCCTGCCTCTTCGCGCACCAGGATCACGGTCGCCGCCGGCACCGGGACCGGGGGGCGGTGGTCAACGGACACGACCTTTTCGTCCTACGCCGGGGTCAGCACGTGGATGCTGACGTTCTTCACCAAAGCCTGGACCTTCTCGCGGTAGCTCAGCATGTGCGGCGCTTTCAGGTGGGCCCGCAGGTCCTCCAGGCTGTCCCAGGCCTCGATGATCGTGACCACGTCCGGTCGCAGTGCGGCCTGGACCGGTATCCCGGATTCGACGTCGACCGCCGGGGCATAGGCCCGGCAGCCCTGCTCGGCCTGCACCTTGGGGACGTTCTCCTTGAGGATTCTCAGGAATTTTTCCCGGGTGTCGGCCTGGAGCTTGATGGTGGCAATCACGTGAATCATTTTTTCTCCCTCCCAGTAAGCCTGCTCGCTGATCGAACGATCCGCTCTGTCGTGGGACACTATCCGGCTTGCGGCCGAAGGTCAACCCTTGCGCCATGGCGCTTCCACCCGCAGGGCCCGTATGAAATGCCGCCCCCGTGAGCGGCTTCCTTTTATTTCAAATCGATGCTATGATTTCCCATCGTGCCCGTCTCGCGGGCACGTCGCATTTTAAAAGGAACCGGTTATGGAAGCGGTTAAATTCTTGATCGATTTTATCCTGCACATCGACCAGCACCTGGTGGTGCTGTGCGCAACCTACGGTATCTGGATGTACGTGATCCTGTTCGTCATCGTCTTCTGCGAAACCGGCCTGGTGGTCACACCCTTCCTGCCCGGCGACTCCCTGCTCTTTGCGGTAGGCTCGCTTGCCGCCATCGGCGCCCTGGATGTCACCACGGTTATCCTTCTGCTGACAGCCGCGGCCATCATCGGCGACTCCGTGAACTACGCCGTCGGCAACTATGTAGGCCCCAAGGTCTTTCACGCCGAGCATGCGCGCTTCCTGAACAAGGAGTACCTGCACCGCACCCACGCATTTTATGAGCGGCACGGCGGCAAGACCATCATCATCGCCCGCTTTCTGCCCATCATCCGCACCTTTGCGCCGTTTGTGGCCGGGATCGGCAGCATGACCTACCCCCGGTTTCTGTTCTTCAACGTGTTCGGCGGGCTGCTGTGGGTGCTCGGCTTCGTGCTGGCCGGTTACTGGTTCGGGAACATCCCCCTCATCCAAAAAAACTTCAGCATGGTGATCATAGCCCTGGTGATGATCCCGGGGATCCCGGCAGCCGTGGAGTTCATCCGCATCCAGATCTCCCGCAGAAAATCCAAGCCCAAACCGCTCTCAGACGGCTAAGACCCTGACCGCACCCGGCCCTTCGAAAGGCTTGACACCCGCTGCATTCAAGCCTAATCTCCGCTCGCTCGATCCCGGACGTGCTCGGGAGCGGGGAGACCAGGTTTTTAGGGCGCAGCGCCGGACGGCGGGGGGCAACCTCTTCGGCCCTATCCCTTCAGCCCTGCACACGGAACGCCCCTTTCATCCGCACCCGAATTGACAACACTTCAGGTTTACAGTAGAAATTCCCGTCGGCACTCTGCCACGCAGAAAGCAGGAGGCCGAAATAGCCCAAGACAACGGCCGCCCGATGTGGATGGTCCAAACAGAAGGGATATTCCGTGAGGGTCGTGATCATCGGCGCCGGCGAGGTCGGGTTTCACATTGCCCGCCACCTCTCCATCGAGAAAAAGGATGTCGTCGTCATCGATGAGGATCCGGAGGCCATCCGGCGGGTATCCGATCATCTGGACGTTCAGGTGATCACCGGCTCCGGCAGCAACCCCGCCGTGCTCGAGGAAGCCGGGATCCGCGGGGCCGACATCATGCTGGCCGTAACCGATCGGGACGAAACCAACCTCGTCGCATGCATGGTCACCGACCTGCTGGCGCCCAACACCCACAAAATCGCGCGTATCCGCGCCGCGGGCTTCGACGACTTCCACGAAACATTCCGCAGCCAGGCGCCGCACATCGACACCATCATCAACCCCTTGACCGAAGTGGTCAAGACCATCTACCAGCTCATGAGTGTACCGGGTGCGGCGGACGTGGGGCAGTTCGCCGACGGCCGCATCAAGTTTGTCGGGGTCTACATGGAAACCACGTCGCGCCTCGCCGGGGTGAAACTCTCCGATTTGCCCGCCAAGGCCGGTACGGTGCGGCCGCTGATCGCGGCGGTGGTCCGGGAGGACCATCTCATCATCCCCCGCGGCAAGGACCGGTTGATGCCCGGAGACCTGGTCTATTTCATCAGTGAAGAGGAAAAGCTCTTCGAAACCCTGGCAGTGTTCGGCAAACACGCAGACCCGATCAAACGGGTGCTGATCATCGGCGGCGGTCGGATCGGTTACCGGCTGGCCGCGCTGCTGGAAGAAAAGTCCATCAGCAGCAAAGTGATCGACAAGAATCTTGATCGTTGCAGCCTGTTGGCCGAAAGACTCAACGAGACAGTCGTTCTCTGCGGCGACGGGTCGGATCAGGCCCTGCTCGCAGAGGAGAACATCTGCGAGATGGACGTCGTCGTGACCGTCACCGACGACGAAGAAACCAACATCCTGACCGCGCTGCTCGCCACCCGGATGGGGGCGCGCAAATCCATCGCCAAGATCGACAAATTCGGTTATTTTTCCTTGATGAAGGCGATTGGAATCGAGCAGGTCGTAAGCCCGCGCCTGTCCGCCATCAACTCCATCCTGCAGCACATCCGCAAAGGCAAAGTGCTCTCGGCCATGTCGATCAAAGGCGAGCAGGCCGAGGTCATGGAGGCCGTCGCCCTGGAGACCTCCGACATCGTCGGCCGGCCGCTGAGGGACGTCGACTTCCCCAAAGGGGCGATGGTCGTCGGCGTCATCCGGGCCGGAAAAATCATCATCCCGTCCGGCGCGAGCGTCATTGCGCCCGAGGACCGGGTCATCATTTTCGCCCAGCGCGACGCCATCCCCAAAATCGAGAGCATCCTCGCTGTTAAACTGGAGTACTTTTGATGCGCTGGGGATACGTGATCAACGTCACCGGCCTGCTCGTCTTTTTCACCGGACTCACCATGGCGGCGCCCGTGGGGGTTTCCATCATCTACCAAGACGCCGGCTTCGTCCCGCTGGCCGTGTCCGCCGCCCTCACGCTGCTGTCCGGGGCGATCCTCCATTGGGCGTTTCGGGGCGCCAGCGCCGATGTGCTGACCCAGCGCGAAGGCATGGCCATCGTGGCGGCGTGCTGGGCGGCGGCGGGATTGTTCGGTGCGCTGCCCTTTTATCTGGGTCTCGATGTGAGTTTCGTCGATGCCGTGTTCGAATCCGTATCGGGGTTCACCACCACGGGCTCATCGATACTGACCGACATTGAATCCGTACCGCGGGGACTGCTGGCCTGGCGCAGCTTCATCCAGTGGCTGGGGGGCATGGGGATCATCGTGTTGTCGATTGCGGTTCTCCCGTTTCTGAAAGTGGGCGGCATGCAGCTCTACAAGGCCGAGGTCCCGACCCCGGTGCCGGACAGGCTCAGGCCGCGCATCCGAGACACCGCCAAGGTGCTCTGGAAAGTCTACGCCATCTTCACCCTGCTGCAGGTGGCGCTGCTGGCAGCCGGCGGCATGGGCCTGTTCGATGCCGTCTGCCACGCCTTCACAACCATGCCGACGGGCGGGTTCTCGACGAATAACGCGTCGGTGAAGCATTTCGACAGCGTGTACATCGACGTCGTCTTCATCGCCTTCATGCTCATGGCCGGGATCAATTTCACCCTGCACTACCAATTTCTGAAAGGGCAACCGCTGGCATTTTGGCGCGACTCGGAATGCCGGTTTTTCCTCGGTATCGTCCTCGCCTTCACGCTCGTGGTGACATGGGACATCTACGGCGCCGTTTACGACCGCATCGACCACGCCCTGCGCTACGCCGCCTTCCAGGTCGTTTCGATCGTGACCACCACCGGTTATGCAACGGCGAACTACGAACTGTGGCCGGGCACCTCCCAGATCATCCTGCTGATGTGCATGTTTCTGGGGGCCTCGGCCGGGTCGACCGGCGGGGCCATGAAGTGCCTGCGTGTCATCGTGGCGTTCAAATACTGCTACCGCGAACTCTTCATGCTGGTCCACCCCCATGCCGTCAGCCGGCTCAAACTGGGCGGCAAAACCGTTTCGGAAGACGTGGCCCGCAGCGTTTTAGGGTTTCTGGCCCTCTATATAGGCCTGTTCGCCGTCAGCACCCTCCTGGTGTCGGCAACGGGGGTGGATTTCACTTCGGCCATCGGGGCCGTTGCGACCACCATCGGCAACACCGGGCCGGGGTTCGGATCGGTCGGCCCATCGGAGAATTTCGCTCACATGCCTTACGCCGCCAAATGGATTCTCATCTGGTGCATGCTGCTGGGCCGACTTGAGATTTTCACCGTGATCATCCTGTTTGTTCCGGAATTCTACCGGAAATGAACCTATAGGGTAACGCCCCGTGCAAAACCGCACCCACACAGATCGCCGCCCCATCGGATGGGGGCATCTCAGGCTTGTGCTGTCCCGCCGCATGTCGCCTGAAAGACTTTTCATTCTCAGCTTTGCCGGGGTGATCCTGCTGGGCGGCTTGCTCCTCCGGCTTCCGTTCGCGTCCGCCAAGACTCCGATTCCCTGGATCGATGCGTTTTTCCAGTCCGCCTCGGCCGTGTGCGTCACCGGATTGACCACCATCAACATCGGTGAAGACCTCGGCCCGGCGGGCCAGGTCATTCTCCTGCTCCTGTTTCAGACCGGAGGATTGGGGATCTTGACGTTTTCGGCGGTCTTCTTCGTCATCCTCGGCCGCGGGCTGGCCTCGAAGGAACACGAGATCATGCAGTCGGTTTTCCTTTATGCCCCGCGCAGGGACCTGGCGTCCATCTTGAAATTTGTTTTCCTTTCCACGTTTTTATACGAGGGTGCGGGCGCTCTTCTCCTCTGGGCCAGGTTCTCCCGGGATTTTCCCTGGGGCGAGGCCCTGTACAAGGCCGTCTTCCATTCCATTTCCGCCTTCAACAATGCCGGGTTCTCGCTCTTCAGCGACAGCCTCGTTTCGTATCAGGGCGACCTGATGATCAACCTCACCTTCATGGGGCTCATCGTGGCCGGCGGGATCGGCTTCATCGTGCACTATGAGCTGCACATGCGGATCTTCGGCAAGCAG
>DATITS010000159.1:0-4174 GCA_035467535.1 Desulfobacterales bacterium | reverse complement strand
GCGACCTGATGACCGGCCGCCTCGCCCATCCGCAGGATGCGGCCGCCACCACCCACATGGTCAGGAACGCCCGCATGTGCCGGGCCTACATCATCGATCGCCTGTTCCAGCACCGGGTAGCGGCCATGAGAAACCTCAAGGAACAGCCGGCACCGGAGCGAAAAGAACCCGAGCCATGGCTCGACTGATGCGCCATATCCCGGCCGCATTCCGCTACGGCCTGGAAAACACAATCATAGAGTTTCATTTGGAATGGTATTCAAAAAGAGCTGATTGTGTGTTAACTTGATACAAACGGACAGGGGGAATCGATCTTGTTTCGGCCCGACCCGAACAGCCGGGTGGGCGGTTGTGCCATAGAAAGCCCAAGTTCGCAAACCAGCCGCTTCTTGCAGGAGGAGCGGCTGGTGTTCATGAAGCGGCAGTGCAATATGAGTGGGTATGGTTGGAGAAAAAGGCATGCGGGAGAAAGACGTTCCCCAGGACGGAGGCATCAACCAGGGGCTGCCGGAGATCACCTACGCGGTCGATGAAAAAGGCCGCTACGTCGCCGTTCCGAGCCTGGGATGGGAGCCCAAGAACATCGCCAACGCTCAGGCATGGGACGTGATCTCCGAAGATATCAACACCCAGGCCCGTCTGGGCCGGGATGGCAAAAGAAGCCCCCTGGCCTATCACTTGGCCAGGCACCTCATGACGGTCGGCCTGGCCGCCAGCTATGTCCGCCTGCCACGCTGGCGCGTGAAGCGGCATCTGAAGCCCGCGGTTTTCAACCGGCTGAAACCGGAGATCCTGCAGCGCTACGCGGACCTCTTCGGCTTGACCCTTGCGGAATTCAAGCAAATCCCGGAAGCAGAAGTTCATTTGCTGGATCAGGAACAGCTCTGACATGGAAATCCCTTTCAACCACCGTCAATCGGCTCACTGCGAAACCGGTGTGCTTGCGAATCTGCTGGGTCATTACGGGTTGAACATCAGCGAGTCGATGGTTTTCGGCATCGGTTCCGGCCTCTTTTTCGGTTATTTCCCGTTTATCCGCATCAATCGCCTGCCCCTTACGGCATACAGAGTCCGCACCGGCGGCATCATGAAACGGGCCGTCAAACGCCTGGGCGTTTCGCTCGCCCGGGAAAAATTCAGAAGCCCCGAAAAAGCGATGACCGTTTTAGACCGCAAGCTGCTTGACGCGGTTCCGGTCGGATGCCGCACGGGAGCCTACTGGCTCAGCTACTTCCCCCGACGGTACCGGTTCCACTTCAACATGCACAACCTGGTCGTTTTCGGCAAACAAAACGGCAGCTACCTCATCAGCGACCCGGTTTTCCCCGAACCCGTTTCCTGCCCGCATGACGACTTGATGAAGGCCCGGTTTGCCCGCGGCCCGATGCCGCCCAAAGGCCGGATGTATTATGTGACGCATGTGCCTTCGCAGCCGGACCTCGCCGGCGCGGTCCGCCAGGGGATCAAAGAGGTTTGCCGCACCATGCTGAAGGCGCCGGGACCGTTTCTGGGAGTCAAAGGCATTCGGTACCTGGCAAAAAATGTCGAGGCATGGCCGCAAAAAATGGAGGCGCGCGAGGCTTCACTCCGCCTGGGGCAGGTCATCCGGATGCAGGAGGAGATCGGGACCGGCGGCGGCGGGTTTCGCTTCATCTACGCCGCCTTCCTGCAGGAGGCGGCCGGCCTGCTGAACGATGATCATCTTCAGCCTCTCTCTGAACGCATGACCGAGGTGGGGGACCTGTGGCGCGAGTTTGCGCTCGTCGGGTCGCGGATTTGCAAGCAGCGCGCCGATGCAACGGAGACCTATGCCGCATTGGCGGCGACCCTGCGGCAATGTGCAGACAAGGAAACCCGCCTGTATCAGGATCTGCTGGCACGCATGGGGTGATTCTCCGCGTGCAGGGCGGGAGAGGGCCGCGGGTTGCTCCCTTAAAAGGGGCGGAAGGAAACTGTTGCAACTAAATCCGAAATTCGAAACAAATCCAAATATCAAATTACTTGAACTCAAAACCGGTTTTGAATAAAGGTGGAAAGCAATGGCAACGCCATGACCCTGAAAGACCAGCTCAAAAAACTCATCGTGGAAGACCTGAACCTCGAGGACGTCCGGCCGGAAGAGATCGGTGATGACGAGCCGTTGTTCGGCGACCGCTTCGGGCTGGACTCTATCGATGCCGTCGAACTGGTCTTCCAACTCAAGAAACATTTCGGGGTCATCATCAAAAACCAGGGCGAGGGTCGCTCGATTCTTCAAAGCGTCAACACCATCTGCGCCTTTATTGAAAAAGGGCAGAAGGCATGAACCGCCAACGGCCTGTTTCCGTCAGCGGCATGGGCTGTATCTGCGCCGCCGGTAAAAATCTGCCGGACTGCATGGCGGCGCTCTTTACCCAGGCCCCGACACCCGCACCGCCGCGCTCCATTCCCGGAGCGCAACATCCGGTCTTTGAAGTGCCCGATCGGTTTCTGCCGGCTTCCGATTTTCAAAATGAGCCCATGGTCAGAGCCGTGCGCCTGGCCCTTGCGGCAACGAATGAAGCACTGACAGATGCGGGCCTGATCCCGGCCGCACTGCGGGGAAAACGGGTCGGTGTCGTGATCGGCACCAATGTCGGCAGCGGCGTTAGCAACCGCGCCCTCCAGAAAGACTTGAGCGGGACCGATTGCAGCTGTTTGTCGCCGGCCGAGCGTTTCCGGATCGTCAACCCGGCCCAGTGGCTTGCACGGCATTTCGATTTCTCGGGCCCGCATGTGACGATCGTCAACGCCTGCTCTGCTGGCAGTGATGCCATTGGTCTCGCCGGAACCTGGATTCGCTCGGGGCGCTGCGATGTGGTCATCGCCGGAGGAACGGATGCCCTCTACGAAGTGACCTATTACGGCTTCATTGCCCTGTTGAACAGCGATACCGGCGCCTGCAAACCCTTCGATATCCATCGCAACGGCCTGAACCTGGGCGAGGGTGCCGCGATGATGGTGCTCGAATCCGAGGCCATGCTGACGAACCGGGGCAAAAAGGCCCGGGCGTTTGTCGCGGGCTACGGAACGGCGGCCGATGCCTACCACCTCACCGCGCCGCACCCGGAGGGGTGCGGCCTGCGCGTTGCCGTGCAGGATGCCCTCGCCGCAGCCGGGACCTCCCCGTCGGACATCGCTTTTATCAATGCGCATGGGACGGGCACCCGCGAAAACGACCGGGTCGAATCCTTTTTTTTCCACCAGGCATTTCCGGGGGTTCCGTTCGGGTCGACCAAGGGCTATACCGGCCACACGCTCGGGGCCGCGGGCGCCATCGAAGCGGCTTTCACCATCGCCGCGCTCGAACACCAAAAGATACCGGCAAACGAAGGGTTTAACGCCCCTGACCCCGATTTGCCGGCCCATCCGGTAGCGGAATCCACCGAGATCCGCGGGACCACGGCGCTTTCCCAGACATTGGCCTTCGGGGGCAACAACAGTGTGCTGATCTTCACCACGGGAAGAGGTGCATGAAGGCCTTCATCAGGGGAGCCGGTGTCGTCGGCGGGTTCGGCTGCGGGCTGTCACGCCTGGAAGAAGCCATTCGCAGGCACCCCGCTCCGGATTCGGATCCCGCAGCCGCAGGTGCGATCGCAGAAGTGCCTGCGGCCCCGGCGTTCACGGCGAAAACCGACCTGCTGGATCGGTTGATCCCGCCCCGGACCCTGCGCCGCGTGGACCACTACACCCGCATGGCCATTCTGGCCAGCCGCCTCGCCCTCGAAGACGCAGGAATGGCAAACGGGTTGCCGGAAGACACGGGTCTTATCGTCGCCACCGGCATGGGGCCGACGGCCAACACGCTGGACCTGCAAGCCGCGGACGTAGCGGATGCCGATCTCGCGCTCTCACCCATTCTGTTTTCGAATTCGGTGCAGAATGCGGCCGCAGCATACATTTCGATGCTGCTGAAGATTCGCGGGCCCAGCCTCTCGATCAATCAGTATGAGATGGCGGTGCCGCTCGCTTTTCAAACAGCGATCGATTGGCTCGAAGAGGGCCGCACCGAAACGGTTCTGGTCGGCAGCATCGACTGTTTTTCAAAAGCCCTCCACGCGGCCTCCCTGAACTGCCGGGATTTTAATAATGGGGCCGGCGGTCAAAGAGCGATCCCGGTCGGCGAAGGAAGCGCGTTTTTCATTCTCACCCGGCC
>DATITS010000158.1:0-2813 GCA_035467535.1 Desulfobacterales bacterium | reverse complement strand
GTTCACGGCGCGCGAGTACCCGCGGCGCGAGGCGGATCCGCCGGAGGCGGACCGCAGCGCCCGCGGGACGAAGCGCAACGCGGAAATTGGGCTTCAGACGAAGCCGCCGTTGGAGACCCGATGGAGTTTGAACCCGTGATCGGTCTTGAGATTCACGCCCAGCTCAAGACCCGGACCAAGATTTTCTGCTCCTGTTCGACGGCGTTCGGCGCGCCGCCCAACACCCACGTCTGCCCGGTCTGCCTGGGCATGCCGGGGGTGCTGCCCGTGCTCAACCGCACCGTGGTGGACTACGCCCTGCGCATGGCGCTCGCCACCGGCTGCGCCATCGCCCGCGAAAGCCGCTTCGCGCGCAAGAACTATTTCTACCCCGACCTGCCCAAGGGCTACCAGATCTCCCAGTACGAACTGCCCATCGCCGAGCACGGTCAGGTCGAGATCGAGGTCGGCGGCACGCGGCAGCGCATCCGCATCCGGCGCATCCACATGGAGGAGGACGCCGGCAAACTGAACCACGACCCGCACCGGCCGGCCAGCATGGTCGATTTGAACCGGGCCGGCGTGCCCCTGATCGAGATCGTGAGCGAGCCGGACATCGGCTCCGCCGAGGCGGCCGGCGCCTACCTGCGGCAGCTGCGCGCCATCGTGCGCTACCTGGGGGTCTGCGACGGCAACCTCGAAGAGGGCAGCTTCCGCTGCGACGCCAACGTGTCGATCCGGCCCCGAGGGGCGACCGCTTTGGGCACGCGGGCGGAGCTCAAAAATCTGAACTCCTTCCGGTTCGTCGAAAAGGCCATCGACTACGAGATCAGCCGCCAGAAGGAGGTCGTGCTCGACGGTCGCACCGTCGCCCAGGAGACGCGGCTCTGGGATTCGGACCGGAACCAGACCTTCTCCATGCGCGGCAAGGAGGAGGCCCACGACTACCGGTATTTCCCGGACCCCGATCTGCTACCCCTGGTGATCGACGAGGGCTGGATCGAGGCCGTGCGCCGCTCGCTGCCCGAGCTGCCCGAGGCCCGCAAAGCCCGTTTCGTCGCGCAGCACGGGCTGCCGGTCTACGACGCCGGCGTCCTGACCTCGGACCGGGAGCTGGCCGACTATTTCGAGGAGTGCCTGCAGACGTTCCCCCAGCCGAAGCCGGTCAGCAACTGGATCATGGGCGCACTCCTGGCGCTGCTCAATGCGCAGGGGATCCCCATCGGGCAGGCGCCCATACCGGCCGCCGCCCTGGCGGGCCTGCTCCAGTTGGTCGACACGGGCGCGATCAGCGCCAAGACCGCCAAGACGGTGTTCGACGAGATGGCCGCCTCCGGAAAATCCGCCCAGGTGATCGTCGCCGAAAAGGGGCTGGCCCAGATCAGCGACACCGGCGCCATCGAGACGGTCATCCAAAACATCCTCGCGGCCAACCCCGGGGAGGTCGAATCCTACCGGGGCGGCAAGACCAAGCTCATGGGCTTCTTCGTCGGCGAGGTCATGAAAGCCACCCGCGGCCAGGCGAATCCGAAGACGGTGAACGAACTTCTCCGGAAGTTACTTGGGAATTAGGACGGATTGAAACCGCTTGTCGAGTCCCCCTCCCCTGGTCCCTCCCGCAAGGGTAGGGGGATATAGCGGCTATATACGTGTCAAACTTAAATGCGAAACTTAATACTTGCTTGGAGATCACATGAAAACGCTCAAAACCGCAGTTCTGTCCGTATTGCTGCTTGCTCTTTCAACATCTGTTTTCGCGGCAGCGAAAACTGTGGCCATCGTACCCTTCAAGGTCAACGCTGAAAAGGACATGAATTTTCTGCGGGACGGCGTCTACGACATGCTGAGCTCGCGCCTGGCCAAAGAGGGCGAGGTCGAGGTGCTCAACCGCCAGACGGTCGAGAAGGCGCTTGCCTCAACCGCCGGCCCGCTGACGGAAGCCGCCGGCCAGGAGCTCGGCCGGAAACTTGCGGCCGACTACGTGCTTTTCGGGAGCCTCACGGTCCTCGGCAACAGCATCAGCCTGGACGCCAAGATGGTGGATGTCGCCGGCGCCAAGCCCACCATGAGTTTCTTCGAGCAGAGCGCGGACGCCGGCGGCATCATCTCCCGCATCAGCGCGATGGCGGCCGCCGTCAACGAAAAGATGTTCGGCCGGGCCACGGCCGCCGAACGGCCGGCGGCGGCGCCCCAGGCCCAGGCAGCGCAACCCGCGCCGGCGGCGGACCCGCACGCCCACCCCGAGAAATTGCTCAAGCAGTCCGGATTCGGCGGGGGAGCGGGCTCTCCGTTCGCCGCATCCGAGGAAAGCGCGCGTGAGTTTTCGCCCCAGTTCTGGAAAAGCGCCGCCTACAAGATGGCCTTCAACGGGATCGCGCTGGGGGATGTGGACGGCGACGGGAAAACCGAAACGGTCCTCATCACGGCCGACAAGGTCATCGTATACCGCTACGAGCAGCAGCGCTTCTACCCGGTCGCCGAATACGAGGCAGACAGCAAGGGCATCAACATCGGCGTCGATGTGGCCGACATCAACGGCAACGGCGCCCCCGAAATCATCGTCACCCGTCTGACCCTGACCCGCAAGATTCTATCCTCTTTTGCGCTCGAATGGGACGGGAAAACCTTCAAGCAAATTCTCGATAAAGCCACCTGGTATTTCCGGGTGGTGGACCTTCCCGATCGCGGCAAGGTCCTGCTCGGCCAGGAGCCCAGTTTCGGAAGCCCCTTCAAGGGCAGGATCTCCGAGATGGTCTGGCGCAACGGCCAATATGAACCCGAGACTCCGGTCACGGTCTCCACGGCCGTCAACGTCCTGGGGCTGACCATCGGCC
>DATITS010000157.1:0-2606 GCA_035467535.1 Desulfobacterales bacterium | reverse complement strand
CTCGGTGAGGATGACCACTCGGCTGTCCACCATCTCGCGGTCACAGAGATCGAGCACCTCGTGCGGGTTGCCCTTGGTGAAGATGTAGCGGCAGTCCTGCGAGGGGCAGGAGTGCAGGCTGCTCATGTAGAGCTGGTTTTCTGACCGCAGCCGCAGGCCGACGAAACGGAAATCGTCCTGCAGACCGACGATGTCGATCCCGGCTTCGAGAGCCACCTGCATCAGCGCCTTCTCGGTGGAGGAGCCGAACAACTCGACTTTGCCGTCTTCGTCGCGGCGTATGATCTTGATCTCGCTGCAAAGAGCGCAAACGATGAGCAGGTGACGGATTTCACCGATGACCAAAATGTCGCGTCCATCGGCAAGCGGCGCGATGCGGTTGCCGCAAACCTCGTGCCGGCTGCGGCCGGCGGCTATTTCCGTAACCGACATCCGGTTTTCGGTGATGGTCCCGGTTTTATCGAGACAGATCGTCTGCACCGCCCCCAGCGTTTCCACGGCCTGCAGCCGGCGCACGAGCACCCCGTGGCGGCGCAGGTCGCTGATGCCCATGGCGAAATTGATGGTGGCCGCGGCCGGCAGCCCTTCGGGCACCGCCGAGGCGGCCAGCGAAATGGCCAGCTTGAGCATCTGAACCAGACCGTAGCCGCGCAAGAAGCCGATCCCGAAGACCACGCCGCAGATGGCGCCGCAGGCGATGACGAGTTGGTTGCCCATCCGTGTCAGCTGCAGCTCAATCGGGGTCTTGGGCGTATCGGTTTCCGAGAGCATGGCCTGCAGCATGCCGACCTCGGTGAAGCGGCTGGTCGCCACCACCACGGCCAGGCCCTGCCCGCCTGTCACCAGTGTGCCCATGTAGACCATGTTGGATCGGTCGGCGAGCGGGGTGTTCTCGTGCTTCAGGCGCCCGGCGTCCTTGTGCACCGGCATGCTCTCACCGGTCAGCATGGATTCGTCGACACTCAGCCGATGCGCATTGAGGATGCGGCTATCGGCGGCCACGTAGGTCCCAGGTTTCAAAACCAGCAAGTCTCCGACGACCACCTCCTCCACCGCCATGTGGATCTCGCGGCCGTCGCGGATGACCTCTGCCGTCGGATGCACCAGCTCCTTGAGGGACTCCATGGTTTTTTCGGCGCCGCTTTCGGTAAAATAGCCGATGACCGCGTTGGCCAAGACCACCCCGCCGATGACGACCGCATCCAGCAGCCCGCCGGTCAGAGCCGATATCCCGGCCGCGGCCCCCAGCAGGTAGACGGGCAGGGAGTTCAACTGCTCAAAAAAGATTTCCGCCCCGGAGCGCGCTTCCGGCTTCGGCAGCAGGTTAGGGCCATGCTCTTTCAGATGCTCTCCGGCAGCCGCTGCGGAAAGACCGTTCGCCGGATCGATGCGCATGATGGCAGTGACCGCCTCCGCTTCGAGCGTGTGCCAGGGCTTTTTGACCTGTTCCTTGCCCTCCTCGGGCGGGGTGAGAAACCGCTTCAGGGTCTCGACGGGCAGCTGCCGCGCCTTGGACGGCTCCGGCACGGAAGCCGGGGCGGTAGGATGGTGTCCAGAGACATCGATCTCTTCAGGGCCGGGCCGGGCCTCGATCAGGATGTCTTCCAGCAGAAAGGCGATGGTGTGGTGGTTGTTGTTGGAGTTGTAACTGACCAGGATGTTGCCGGTGCGGGTGCTGGCCGAGGCCGAAAGGATGTCCTTTTCAAGGTTGAGACGCTGCTCGAGAAAACGCTTGAAGGAATCGGATCCGAGAAGCCCTTCGACCTTGAACCGGGCTCGTCCCTCGATCATAGTGTGAATGGTCTCGATCACTATCACCGCCTTGTCTGCGAGGCCGCCAAGGGGCAACCGGTGACCGGAGCGCCCTGAAAGAAGATCACGCCTGAACCCCCGCGGCAGCAGATATAAATTGTGACTAATTCACAAACGTGAGTTAGGGTTTGAGTAGATCGATGTTAGAAATGCGTGGAAGGGGTCAATCGGCTTGCCGGGCGGCTCCGCCCTTGGCGGCCTTTTCGATCACGTACATGGAGACAAGCCCGAATGCATACCAGAAAGCCGTGTACCAGGGTGGAATGATGAACCGGCCCCGCGCCAGCTGGTAGATACCGGTGCAGAGAAGTGCGAAGAAAATACCGCTGGGAAGATCGATTTTCCCCCCGGTGATCGTGCGTAGCGACCTGTCGATACTCGCCACCGGTTGGACGATGCTGTGCATGACCGGCAGGTTTGGGGGTTCGGCCGTCGTCAGGTGAAAAAGCCCGTGCTCGCGGGCATATACCACAATTTCACCTGAATCGAGGCTTTCCGCGATGAAGAGCACGCTTCCCGTAAGGGGGTTCGCCGCGAGGTGCTTGAACTTCCGGAGCATGGACAGGCTCTTGACCACGTTCGTAAAATACCCCGCGTCTCCCTTGCGGGAAGCGACTTTGATCCGCAGCCGATCAGCGGATTGGTGGCTAATAGATGCCTCGGGCAGGTCCACCGGGTTGGTCCTTTCACTTCTGAGTCCGCACCGTTTAACCGATCAGGCGGCTTGCTTCTTTGCCTTGGCTGGGGCCTTATGGCTCTCGGTGATCCCCGCCTTGGCTTCGGCGGCGATCTCC
>DATITS010000156.1:0-4439 GCA_035467535.1 Desulfobacterales bacterium | reverse complement strand
TCATGGCCCGTCTATGCCAAACGCCTGTGGTTGAGCAAAACACTGCCTGCGCCGTTTTCGCCGATAGCCTTCAAGAGGCTCGGGAGGCGGCATTTTTTTCATCAGAACCGCAGGCCTTGTCGCACGGCGCCATCCTTACCTCAGTCAGGAGAACAACGGCCTGAACTGGGTCGTGAAGAAATTCAAAGGAAGCAAAATCTACTCGCACATCGTTCTCAAGGGGGAGAAATCCAGGGGGCCGATCACGGATCTCGTCATCACCACCGGCCTGTAGCAGACTCTTGAAAAGCGGCGCCTTAAAAGCCTGCGGCAGGCTATCAGGAAAAAAATCATTTCCTAACGGAAGCTTAACGTTGTGGAGATAGGTTAAGACCCAAGAGAGGAGCAGCCCATGCGAACCATTGTCAACAGCATTACGCGTTGGGACATTCTGTGGCTGACCGCCATCTTCGGACTACACGGCCAACGGCTGGTGGACTTCCTGATGCCGCGAATCTCCTGGACCGGTAACGGCTACTGCTACCCGCTGCTGGCGGCCGTGCTGCTGGCTGAGGACCCTGCGGTCGGCCGCGCGTTTCTAACAGCTGCCATTGCGGGCTTTTTGATCGAGCTTCCCGTCTACAAACTCATCAAGCAGTCTGTGAAACGCGACCGGCCATGCGAAACCCTGCCCGGGGTGGAAAGCCGCGTGAAGCCCAGCGACCAGTTCAGCTTCCCTTCCGGCCACACCGCGGCCGCCTTCCTGGTCGCTACTCTGCTTGGCAACGCCTACCCCTATCTTTTCCCGATCGCCGGCGCGTGGGCCCTGGCCGTGGGCTTCTCGCGCATTTACCTGGGGGTCCACTATCCCACCGATGTTGTCGCGGGCATAGTGCTCGGCATCCTGAGCGCTTCGCTCGGCATTGGGGCGGCAAGTTGACGTGGGTATGCGAATCCTATACGGCGTCCAGGGTACTGGGAACGGCCACATCAGCCGCTCGCGCGAAATTGTCCACAATCTCAAAGCCGACAGGCATGATGTGCAGGTGATTGTGAGCGGCAGAGACCCGGCCCTGCTCTGGGAGATGGAGGTGTTCGAGCCTTTCGTTGCCTTGGAGGGGCTGACGTTTTCCACTAAGCGCGGACGATTGCAATACCTCAAGACGGCTCGCCGCCTGAATTTTTTTAGGTTCTACTCCGACATCCGCCGCTTTGGCACCCGGGGCGTCGATGTGGTGATCACCGACTTCGAGCCGGTCTCCGCCCGCATTGCGCGTCGTCACCGTCTGCCCTCCATCGGCATCGGACACCAATACGCATTTCGAAACAGGATTCCCATCGCCGGTTTCGATCCCGCCGCTATGTATGTCATTCGCAACTTCGCTCCCGCCGACCATTGCCTCGGATTGCATTGGCATCATTTCGACCAGCCGATCCTGCCGCCGGTCATCCCCAACCGCATGCCCGTTGGGCTACAGCCCAGCCCCAACAAAATCCTCGTCTACCTGCCGTTTGAGGAGATAGAGGACATCCGCCGGCTGCTGGCTCCTTTTGAAACCCACCTGTTCTTTGTATATCATCAGCTCCCGGCGGCAAGCGATGAAGGTAATCTGCGCTTGCGGACCTACTCGCGGCAGGGATTCCTGAACGATCTGGCCGAAAGCAGCGGGGTCATCACCAATGCCGGGTTCGAGCTGGCCAGCGAAGCCCTCCACCTCGGGAAGAAAATCCTGGTCAAGCCGCTGGCCGGGCAGATGGAGCAGATGTCCAATGCCAAGGCGCTCGCGAAGCTGAATCTGGGGACCGTGATGAAACGGCTGGACAGAGAAACGGTGGCCGGGTTTCTGACCAAGCGCCCGGTTGCGGTCGTACGCTACCCCGACGTCGCCCGGCTGATCGCGGACTGGATCGGAGCCGGCAACTGGACGAATGTCTCCGGGCTTTCTCGAGTGGCGTGGGAGCGGACGGTCTTCAATTAGAAGTTATCCCCAAAACGCATCTGATCATCCTTCCTCAATCTTCACCACCCCCGCCCCGCCGTCGATGGTCACCCGTGCCCCTTCGGGGATGAGTTGGGTGGCGCGGCTCACGCCGACGATGGACGGGATGCCGAGCTCCCGCGCGACGATGGAGCAGTGGTTGAGCAGGCCGCCCTCTTCCATAACGATGCCGCCGATGACACTGAGGATGGGTGTCCACCCCGGGTCGGTATGGCGAGCCACCACCACGTCGCCCCGCCGGATCTTGGCGGCGGCAGGGTCTTCCACGATGACCGCTCGCCCGGTGACACGGCCCGGGCTGGTCCCGATGCCCCGCAGCACCGTGCCTCCGGCGCAGAAATCATATTCGGGGCGGCCGTCGACCCAGAAGGTGCCGGGCTCGACCGGCGCCCGAAACCGTCGCTGCCGCTGAGTGGCAACGGTCGCGGCCATTGTAGGGGCGAGCCGGCCTGTGACCAGCTCCTCGATCTCCCGCGGTGTCAGGAAAAATATGGTTTGTTCCATTTCCAAAAGCCGTCCCAGGGCGAGCAGATCGCGGCGAATATGAAAAAGCGCTTCATCCAGCAAAAATCGCAATTCCTCCCTCACGTCCAGGAAGCGGCGCGTCACGCCGGCCAGAAGCCTGAGGACCCGGTTGAAAACCAGGCCGGGAGAAATTCCGTCCGTAACCGGGTGAACGGCCTTCGGTGTGGTTCCGCCGGCGTGGGGATGGCGCACCAAAGACTGCAGAATGCCGACCACCTCCTCGGGCGCCTCGGCCCAGCGTTTTATCAGCAGCGTGCGATGCCGGGACCGGAAACCGTAGCGCTGCAGAAACCCATGGACCTCCGCCTGAAGCTCGACCGGCAATGAAAAGGCCAATTCCGAAGGCGTCTCCGAAAGGAAGCGTTTTTGCAGGCCGGGGTCTGAGCCGATGCTCAGCGCTGTTTTGCGGAACCAGTGCTCGATGCCGATGGTGACGTTGTTGGAGCCTTGGCTGATTAGCCCCAAAAATCCGGTTCCGGTCATCTGCAGTCGGTCTACCGCCAGCCAGCGCAGAACCCAGGTAAAGAGCGTGGCGTGAAAATAGGGCCATTGGTTGTTTACCTGGATCAAGGCCAACGTCTCGAGGTCGGTCTGTAATCGTTCCAGCACGGTGTGGGCGGTGGCAGCCGGGCCGGGCTCCGGCAGCGCCATGCGGGCTCGCAGGCGGCGGATCGCGCGCGGGGTGTTCTGCAGACAAATGAAGGGAATCGTCCCGGGTTCTCTCAGGGGAAGGAGGATCGTCCTGAGACAGATGCGAACCAAGGTCCACGCCCGGGGCGGTGGGATGTCGCTGAGGGGTGAGCCGGCCGGCAGCAGGGTGGCCAGATCTTTGAACCGCAGCGGCCGCGGGATGTGTGCGATGATGCGGCGGATGCTGTCGCAATTGACATACAGATAGCCATTGATCACCGTCAAGGCCGGCAGCACCGGGGTGATGCCGGCGAGCCGGGCAATCCGAGACAGATCGAACCGTGGTGCATGGCTGAGCATCACCTCGGCCATGAAGGGTTCGAGACGGTCCGCCCAGAGGTCGTCGGCGATCCTACGGGTCCAGGCGCCCGCCGGCGGCAGCTCCTCTTCCGACGCCAACGCCGTAATCGGCCTGACCTGGAGCAGCCAGAGCGTTTTGCCGCGGTCGACCGCCCACTCCATGTCAAGCGCCTCACCGCCATAGGATTTCTCCAGTCGCTTGAGGAGCCCGGCGATCTCGCGCCACGGCGTGTTGCGGGACAGCCGCAGGTTGGAAGGCGAGCCGCTTTCGACGGACACCCGGCCATCCAGGTGAACACGCGCCCGGCAGGGCGACCGGTGCCCGCTGACCAGGCTTTCAGCATGCCCCTTGACGGCCTCGATGACCATTTCGTCCCGGTCGGGGCGAAGAGGGTTACGGCTGAAGGCCACGCCGGCGACCGAAGAGTTCACCATGCGCTGGACGATGACGGCCAGCAAGGGGGTCTCGGTGTCGGATCCTTGCAGGTTCACCGCACGGAGGTAGCTGCGCACGGTTTCGGACCCGGCGCTTTCCCAGCACTCCTCGATGCGGCGGAGAACCTCGCGCTCGCTGTCCACCTCCAGGAAGCTCCGGTACTGGCCGGCGAAGCTCTGACCCGCCAGGTCTTCGCGCGTGGCCGAGGACCGAATGGAGACCCCCTGCCGGATGTCCAGTCGACGGGCGGTTTCGATAACCTCCTTCCGCAGACCGTTGGGCCAGCTTTCAGTGGCGAGAAAATGCCCATGCGCTTTGGTTATGATCGCCACGGCTTCGGGGACGGCAAACCCTTCCCGCACTGCCCAGGCCAGCGAAGCGAATTTGCGTCCTACGATCTGGGGATCCAGCGCCTGCGAGTCTTCGAACCCGACAATAAAAACCATCCGGCCTCCGTTCATGGGAATGGATAATCCGGTCAGTTTGGTAGAGCCATGTTCCGCCCGGGT
>DATITS010000155.1:0-2405 GCA_035467535.1 Desulfobacterales bacterium | reverse complement strand
TTTGTCTCGGTCTACCTGCTCGTGAGCTATTACGTGCTGCTTTTCGCCTGCGCGGCCGAGGTCCTCTTCGCACCGGATGCGCCCGCCCTGCGCCTGTTCCCGATGAAGGACGCGGACGCCGTTTTTCTTTACCGGTGGATGCTATGCATCGCATCGGGTGCGGCCCTGATCACCGGGGCGAGTGCTGTTATGGGTGAGATCGAAGCCAACAAAGCCCTCTACCTGGTGTTCTACAGCCTGGGCGGCGCCTACATCGCCATCGTCCTGATAATCATGATCTGGCAGGGCCGGCAGCAGGTCGCCGCGGCCATTCTGCCGGCAGACGCAGCAGCCGTAAAAGGTGGTTTTCGAGCCGGCTTTGCCCGCTACTGGCACTACCTGGCGAGCGCTTACGTGCTGATCATGGGCATGTTCTGGGTCGGGGACGTTCTGCTGGGGGGCAAGGCCACGGTCATGAACCTCATCCTCAGCCTGTTCGTGATCCCGGTCTTCATCGGCATCGACAAATGGGGGCAGCGCCTGCTCAAGCAGGCCTCGGGGGAGTTTACGGAAATCGTCGATCTGAGCGGCGAAGCCGTACGCGAAGTGCCGCCGCCCACCGGGGAGTCCCGCATCAAGCACTACGTGCCGCTGATCCGGCGGCTGCTGCGAATCGTGCTGGTCGCCCTCACGTTTTTTATCGTGCTGGGGCTCTGGGGCGTGGACCTTGCCTTCGGGCGGATCTTCACCTCGCACGTGCTCAGCATCATCGTGACCCTGCTGCTCGGGTTCATCGTGTGGGAGTTTGCCAAGGCCCGCATCGACAGCCGGCTGCGGCAGGAGATGCCGGCTGCCGACACGGAGGGGGAAGGGGGCGGCCCGGGCGGGTCCCGCACCGGAACGCTCCTGCTGCTGCTGCGCAAGTTCATCCTGACGGTCTTGTCCGTGCTCGTCTCCCTGATCGTGCTCTCCTCGATCGGGGTGAACATCGGCCCGCTGATCGCCGGTGCCGGCGTGGTCGGGCTGGCCATCGGTTTCGGCGCCCAGACCCTGGTGCGGGACATCATCGCAGGCGTTTTCTTCCTGATCGACGACTCCTTCCGGCTCGGGGACTATGTCGAGTCCACCGGCGTCAAGGGAAGCGTCGAGCAGATCTCGTTGCGTTCGATCAAGCTGCGCCACCCCCGGGGCATGGTCTACACGGTCCCCTTCGGCAACCTGAAGTCGATCACCAACTTCAGCCGGGACTACACCATCACCAAGCTGGAATTCCGCGTGGGCTTCGGCACCGATCTTGAAAAGGTGCGCAAGATCATCAAGAAGCTCAACAAGACCCTGCGCAAGGATGAGGAATTCAACAGCGTCATGCTGGACGATCTGAAGTCCATGGGGATCAAGGAATTCGACGATTCGGCCATGATCGTGCGGGTCAAATTCAAGACCCTGCCCGGCAAGCAGTTCCTCATGAAAAGAGAAGTCTACCGGATGATCCGGGAGGCGTTCCAAGAGAGCGGCATCGAGTTCGCCAACCGCAACGTCACGGTGACCATGCCGCATGAGTTCCGGCCCGAGGCCTCCGCAACAGGAGCGCCCGGTGGGGCGGCTGATCCGATCTTCCAGGCCGGCGCGGCCGCCGCAATCTCCCTGATTCAGGAGGAGGAGCAGCAGAAGGCCGCCCTGGAGGCAAAGCCGAAAAAATAATCGATAGACTCAGACAAAAACCCAGCTATTGAGGAAGGAAGCTCAGACATGAAAAAACTGCACTTGCTTTGCACCCTTGCTGTGATCGTCAGCCTGTTGTCAGGATGCGCCGAGATGAACCGGACCTCTTCGCCCGCCCCTGCCCCCGCCCCCAGTGCCTCGCCGGTCCTGGACCGCATCCTGGCGCGGGGTGAATTGAAGGTCGGCATGTCCGGGGACATGCCGCCGCTCAACCTGCTCAACAAGGAGGACAAGATCATCGGTCTGGACGCCGACCTGGCGGCGTTGGCGGCGGCCGCCATGGGCGTCAAGCTGAACGTGCAGAAGATCGCTTTTTCCGGACTCCTGCCGGCCCTGGAATCCGGGAGCATCGACATGATCATCTCGAACATGACCATGACCCCGGACCGCAACCTGAAAGTGGCCTTCGTGGGACCCTATTTCACCTCCGGGAAGGGCTTCCTCACGAAAAACAGCACCCTCACTCAAGCCAAGAAGTTTGCGGATATCAACAGCCCGAAATTCACGTTTGCGGCCCTGAAGGGTTCGACCAGCGAAGCCGTCGCCCGGGCAGGTGCGCCCCAGGCAAAATTGTTGACCGTCGCAACCGAGAACGAGGGGGTGCAGATGGTGATCAACGGGCAAGCCGACGGCATGATCGCCGACTATCCCATCTGCGTCGTGGCGGCCTACCGCAACCAGGGATCCGGCCTGGTCCCGGTGGT
>DATITS010000154.1:0-29033 GCA_035467535.1 Desulfobacterales bacterium | reverse complement strand
ACCCCGCCGCCCTTGCGCTGCGTGTAGGCGCCGGTAGGGCAGGCGGCGGCGCAGGGCGCGGGGTCGCAGGCGAGACAGGTGCGGGCCTCGAAGCCGGTGGACAGCCCGCAGGATGAAGCTATGCGGATGCCGGCCGAGTTCCAGGACAGGTTCTTGTGCACCTGGCGCGCGCAGGCAAGCGAGCAGGAGTGGCAGCCGATGCAGCGTTCCATGCGGGGGGCGGTGAGGATTTTCATGCCGGACTCCTTTTAGGCTTTGCACGCTTGAACCGCACGGACGCTCTGGCAAAGGGCAGACTCAGGTGGATAGACTGAAGGTCTTTAGGCTGAAGGCAGAAGGGAAAATACATGCGCAATCATTTTTTGCCCGTCAGCCGTCAGGCTTCAGCCTAAACACCTGAGCCGTTTATCCTCTCTGCCGCATTTCCTTGTACGCATTGATCAGCCCGTTGGTGGACGCGTCGTGCCCCGTTACCGGGGTCTCGTTGCGCAGCTCGGGCAGGATCCGGCCGGCCAGCTGCTTGCCGAGTTCCACCCCCCACTGGTCGAAGCTGAAGATGTTCCAGATCACGCCCTGGACGAAGATCTTGTGCTCGTAGAGTGCGACCAGGCTGCCGAGCACGCGCGGGGTGAGGCTGCGGAACAGGATGGAGTTGGTCGGCCGGTTGCCGTCGAACACCTTGTGGGGCATCAGGCGCTGGATCTCCTCCTCGCTTCTGCCTTCCTGGCGCAGCTCGGCTGCGGCCTGCTCGGCCGACTTGCCGTTCATCAGTGCTTCGGTTTGGGCGAAGAAATTTGACAGCAGGATGGGGTGGTGCTCGCCAAGCGGGTTGTGGCTGATGGCCGGTGCGAGAAAGTCGGCCGGGACCAGGCGGATGCCCTGGTGAATCAGCTGGTAGAAAGCGTGCTGGCCGTTGGTCCCGGGCTCTCCCCAGACGATCGGCCCCGTGGAGCAGGCGACCCGGTTGCCGCTGCGGTCGGTCGATTTGCCGTTGCTCTCCATGTTGCCCTGCTGGAAATAGGCCGGGAAGCGATGCATGTACTGGTCATAGGGCAGGATGACCTCGGTCTCGGCGCCGAAGAAGTTGGTGTACCAGATGCCGATCAGGGCCAGGATCACCGGCAGGTTTTGCTCGAAGCTCGCTTCGCGGAAGTGCCGGTCCATGTCGTGAGCGCCGGCGAGCAGCTCCTCGAAGCGCTCGAAACCGATTGCGCAGGCAATGGAGAGCCCGATGGCCGACCACAGCGAGTAGCGGCCGCCGACCCAGTCCCAGAAGACGAACATGTTGTCCGGGTGGATGCCGAAGGCTTCCACCTTGGCGCGGTTGGTCGAGATGGCGACAAAGTGCTTGGCCACGTGGGCGGCATCCTGCGCCTGCGCCAGGAACCACTCCCGGGCGGTGAAGGCGTTGGTCATCGTCTCCTGGGTGGTGAAGGTCTTGGAGGCGATCATGAAGAGGGTCTTCTCCGGGTTGAGGCCCTTGAGCGTCTCGGCGATGTGGGTGCCGTCGACATTGGACACGAAATGCACGCGCAGTTTCGGGTTGGTGTAGGGCCGCAGGCACTCGGTGGCCATCACCGGGCCGAGATCGGAGCCGCCGATGCCGATGTTGACGATGTCGGTAACGCGTTTTCCGGTGAAACCCTTCCACCTGCCCGAGCTGACCTGCCGGGAGAAATCCCGCATGCGGGAGAGCACCGCGTTGACCTCGGGCATCACATCCACTCCATCGGCAAGAACCGGCGTGTTGGTGCGGTTGCGCAGGGCCACGTGGAGCACGGCGCGGTTTTCGGTTTCGTTGATGCACGCGCCCGTGAACATCTGCTCAATGGCGCCCGGCAGGCCGCACTCCCGGGCCAGCGCGATCAGCAGCCCCAGCGTCTCGGCGGTGATCCGGTTTTTGGAAAAATCCACCAGGATGTCGTTGAAACGGATGGAGTGCCGCTCGAACCGCTGGGGGTCTTCGGCAAAGAGGTCTTTCATCTGAAGACGGTTGACGGTTTCATGGTGGGCGGCAAGCTTCTTCCAGGCGGCGGTGGTGGTGGGGTTGATCTTCGGCAGCATCGCTTTCCCTCGTTTTCGATTTTGGCAGTTCAACTGCACTCCGCTGACCCTTCTATCGCTTGAGATCCATGATTTCCATCCGGTGGTTGCGGTCGGGGTGCTTCCGCGAAGGGCCCTCGGTCAGCACGACGAAGCGGCCCTGCAGGCCCTGGGCGTTCAGCCAGGCTATGGTCCACGCTTTCCAGGTATCCGGGTGCTCGGTTTCGTGGACCGGATGGACACCGTAGGAGAAAAGCAGATTCTGGCAGGTTTTGGCCTGCGAGCTTACAGCCGTGATCCACACCGGCAGCCGGAAGCGGGCGATACCCCGAGCCGTGGCGCCGCTATGCGTCGGGACGATGGCGGTCGCCGGGGTGATGCGCTGAATCGTGGCCGCCACACTGGAGGCGATCAGCTCCTCCGTCGGGACGGCCTCCTCGAGTGCGGCGGCATGGCTGGCGTGGGCCAGGCCGAAGTTGGCGCGATGTGGCTCGATCGTGGCTGCGATCTTGGCGAGCATCGCCACGGCGTCCACCGGGTAGCTGCCCATGGCCGATTCGCCCGAGAGCATCACACAGTCCGTGCCGTCCAGAATGGCGTTGGCCACGTCGGTGACCTCGGCCCGGGTCGGCCGGCGGTTGTTGATCATGGACTCCAGCATCTGGGTGGCGGTGATCACCGGTTTGCCTTTCAGGTTGGCCAGGCGCATCAACCGCTTCTGGGCCAGGGCGATTTCCTCGATGGGAATCTCCACCCCCAGGTCGCCGCGCGCCACCATGATGCCGTCGGCGGCGTCCATGATCGCGTCGATGCGCTCCAGGGCCCGCGAGCGCTCGATTTTGGCAATGACGAACGGATGGTGGCCCAGGTCGGCAGCCGCGGACCGCACGGCGAGGATGTCCTCGGCGCGGTCCACGAAGCTCTGGCTCACGGCGTCGACACCGTGCGTCAGGGCAAACTCCAGGCATTTCCGGTCGTGGTCGGTGAAGGCGCTGATCCCCAGATCGATCCCGGGCAGGTTCAGGCCCTTGCGCGACCGGAGCTCGCCGCCGACCAGCACCTCACAGATGACGTCGTTGCCGGCGACCTGCTTTACGGCGAGCTGAATCAATCCGTCGTTCAGGAACAGGCGGTCGCTGGCTTTGACCGCGCGGGGCAGCGCAGGCAGGCTGACCGACACCCGTTGCGCGGTGCCGGGGACATCGTCGGTGCTCAAGGTGAAGCGGTCCCCGGGGGAGATGAAGACGGGCTCTTCCTGGAATTTACCGATGCGGATTTTGGGCCCGGGCAGGTCCGCCATGATCGCCATCCGGCGGCCGACCGCCTCTGCGGCAGCGCGGATCCGGGTGATGGTCTCGGCATGGCCGGAGAAATCGCCGTGGGAGAAATTGAGGCGCGCCACGTTCATCCCCGCCAGGATCAGCTGCTGCAATACCGTCGGGGAATCCGAGGCCGGGCCGATGGTGGCCACGATCTTGGTCTTGTTCAGGGGAAACGGCATGGAATTCTCCTCGTTGAATGGTGCCGCCTCACGCGCCTTGGATTGAAGTCGTGAGGTTACGACTCAGTTATCTGAAATCACTTTTCGCGGCTTTCGTAGTTCCCTTACAACCTGGGTTGGAATGATGGTCTCCAGCAGGTTCACTGCAGGTCGAGATACGCCATGATCCCCGCACCGTAGCGGGCCTTGAACGCGTGGTCGACTTTTTGAACCGGGTTGGCCCCCAGGAACTTGAGCTCTGCGGCCAACTGCTGTGCGCGTTCGTTGCGGTCGTCGACCGTTTTCAGGCGCGCGATGTCCTCCTCTATCTCGAAGTAGCGCATCTTGTCCATGAGCGGCAGCTGCCAGAACAGCAGGAAGCCGCGCTCCGGAAAATCAACCCCGATCAGGCCGTAGCAGTAGCGCATGAAGGTCCGTTCGAGCCGCTCGCGGATGTCGACGAGCGCCTGTTTGGCGGCAGCGAGGCCCTGGCGCTCGACCGGCTTGCCGATCACCTCGAAATACATCTTGATCTTGGGTTCGGTGCCGGAGGGCCTGACCGTAACGCGCAGGCCGGTTGTCTCGGCCGTGTTCTGCAGGTGCAGGATGATGACGTTGCGGGCTGCGGTGTCGGTCTCCGAGAGGTGCGGCGACGGTGCGCCCGCCCAGCGGTCGATTTTGCCGGTCACGGCGAAGGGGCCGATCGCCTTAACGGGCGCATTGCGGAAGTGGTCCATCATGGCCGCGATCTGCTCCATGCCCTTGGCCCCGAGCAGGCGGATCTCGGTCAGATAATTGTGGCAGTAGCCATAGGCGGCATAGACTTCGTCGAGGGCGTCTACCAGCGTCCGGCCCTGCTGTTTCAGCTCTGCGGCATGCTCGGCGATCCACACCGCCGCACTCGCAGCGTCCTTGTCGCGCGCGTAGGCGCCGGTGAGGTAGCCGTGGCTCTCCTCGCAGCCGAAAACAAAGTCGGCCATGCGGCCTTCGGCGGCAAGTCGGTTCATCTCCTCGCCGACGTACTTGAAACCGACGAGCAGGTCGCCGATGCAGCGGATCCCGTTCTCCCGCGCCATCTTGTCGATCAGGGCCGTGGTGACATCGGTCTTGATGATGGTGCTGCCGGCGCTGAGTTTGCCGGCCTCCCGCAGCTTGGACAGGGCGTAGCTGGCGAGGAGGACGGCGATCTCGTTGCCGGTCAGAAACTTCCAGTCGCCGCCGTGGTTCACCATGATGCCGATGCGGTCGGCGTCCGGGTCGGTGCTGAGCAGGATGTCGGCTGCGGACTGGCGGGCGAAGGGCAGCGTGCTGCCGAAGGACTCCACCACCTCCGGGTTGGGGATGTTGAAGGTCACGTTTTCGAACGCCCCGCTCAGGTTGGAGGTGCGGGGGCACAGGCTCACTTTGAAGCCGAGCTGCTGCAGCACCGGGTAGACCGTGGTCAGGCCGGTGCCGTGCAGCGGGGAGTACACGATGGAAAGGTCTCGCGCCGTCGAAAGGGAGACCGCGCGCACGGCCGCTTGGTAGGCGTGGTCGATCTCCTCGCCGACGAAGACGACGAGGCCCTGCGCGCAGGCGTCATCGAAGGCCCGGCGCCGGATCTGCCGGACGTTCGTCGTGACTTCGTCCACCAGGGACTGGTCGTGGGGCGGGATGAGCTGGCCGCCGTGCTCGTCGTAGACCTTTTTGCCGTTGTCGGGCGGCAGGTTGTGGCTGGCACTGAACATGTCGCCGGAGACCGCTTTCAGATGCCGGATGGCGAAGGAGAGCTCAGGCGTGCTGCGGGTGGTCTTGAACAGGAGCACCCGGATCCCGTTGGCGGTATAAACTTCGGCAGCGGCCCGGGCGAGCGCCCACCCGTCGAGGTCCTTGACCGGGTTGGGCCGGTCGTCGGCGTAGATTCCCTTCTGAGTGTATTTGCGCACGTCGAAGGCCATCACCACCCCGCGCTGCTTCGCCGCCTCCCCGTACTGCCTGAGCAGGAACTGGGAGTGCCCCTGGGCAGAGGCCTGGATGGCCCAGGCGTTGATCCGGTTGGGTCCGATGCCGACCGGGCCCCGGCGGCCTCCGGTCCCGAAGGGGATCACCTGGTAGAACGAATCCAGCAGGACCTCCCACTTGCCGGACTCGATCAGGTACCGGATTTGCGGCACGTATTCTGCGAAGGCGGGGTCGGTCAGCCAGGTGCGCAGGTGGTCGAGAGCGCTCGCTTTGACTTTCTCGGAGACATCCAGGCGGGCCACACCGTCGCGGGCTTTTTCAAACAGGTCCATGGGCTGTCGGCGGCTCCTCTCATCTGTGAATTCCCCGCGCCGCGAGGAATCGTTTTGTTATGATGAACTCGTAGCAAGTCATCCGAATCGATGGCTTTGTAAAGAGGCCAAGTTCAAGGCGCGCGAGGAGCGTGGAGTGGGGCGTACTTTATGTACGCCGCAGCGACAGCGTGCTGAAGCGCAACGCCGAAATTGGGCTATTTACGAAGCCATCGATATTGTTTCACAAACATTGGCGGTAGGTCAAGCCGTCCGTACTCAGGATTTTGACTTTTTCAGCTGGTCAGCCACGGCCTGAGCGGCTTTTTGCACCGCCGCTGGGTCCCCGAGGTAATAGCTGCGGATCGGGGTGAGGTCCTCCTTCAGCTCATAGACGAGCGGGATGCCGGTGGGAATGTTGAGTGCGAGAATGTCCTTGTCGGTCACCTGGTCGAGGTACTTGACCAGCGCCCGCAGGCTGTTGCCGTGGGCGGCGATGATGACGCGCTCTCCGGCCTTCACGGCCGGGGCGATGGCTTCGTGCCAGTAAGGCAAGAAGCGAGCGACGGTGTCCTTCAGGCACTCCGTCAGCGGCAAATCCTGCGGCCCCAGGCCGGCGTAGCGCGGATCACTGCCCGGGAAGCGCGGGTCGTCGGCAGTAAGCGCCGGGGGGCGGGTGTCGTAGCTGCGGCGCCAGATCAGCACCTGGTCCATGCCGTGCCGTTCGGCGGTTTCGGCCTTGTTGAGGCCCTGCAGGGCGCCGTAATGCCGCTCGTTTAGGCGCCAGCTCAAGTGCACCGGGATCCACATCCGGTCCATCTCCTCCAGCGCAAGCCACAGGGTCTTGATGGCTCGGCTCAGCACCGAGGTGAAAGCCGTGTCGAACTCATAGCCCTCTTTTTTGAGGGTGCGGCCGGCCGCGATGGCTTCTTCTATCCCCTTGGGGGTGAGCCCGACGTCGGTCCAGCCGGTGAAACGGTTCTCTTTGTTCCAAGCACTTTCGCCGTGGCGCAGCAGAACGAGTTTTTTCATGCAAGCCTCCTTGGGTTGCTCCGTGAAAGAGCGCCGAGTTGGGGTGGGGCGCCTTCGTGCACTCGAAATAGGCTGCCATTTGCCGGTGCGGAATGTTCAGCCGGGCCGGGCGCTGGTGCTAATACCCTACTTGATTTCTATGCAGCTGATGCTATAATAAAAAGGTTTAGATTCCATTTGATATCGAATCCTAAGCAGTGTTGTCAACCACAGAACAGTTGCATCGAGCAGCGCCATTTCGATGACGATCCCATGGAGCTCGCGTAATGGCAGACGAATCCATGCCTGAAACCCCCGGTGTGCCGACCGCGGCCAAGGAAAAGAGACCCATCGTGGCGACCCTTTTCAATCCGTTCGGCAGCTTTGCCATCCGCCTGAACAACGACCTCGGCGCCATGGCCATCTTCTTCGCCCGGGCGTTTGCGCTGATCTTCCATCCGAAGCAGTTCAGCGAAATCATCAACCAAGTCTACTTTATCGGAACGCGCTCCGCAAGCATTGTCATGCTCGTGGGCTTTTTTACGGGCATGGTCCTGGGGCTTCAGCTCTACTACGTCATGAACAAGTTCGGCGCCGTCGGTTTTCTGGGGACAGCGGTGGCCCTGTCCCTGATCCGGGAACTCGGCCCGGTGCTCTGCGCGATCATGATCACCGCCCGGGCCGGATCGGCCATGACCGCCGAAATCGGCATTCAGCGTATCTCCGAACAGATCGATGCCCTGACCACCATGCGGATCGACCCCATCGGCTACCTCATCAGCCCGCGGATCGCGGCGGCCATCATCAGCTTCCCGATCCTGACGGCCCTGTTCGACCTGGTCGGCATCTTCGGCGGCTATGTCAGCGGGGTTGTGCTCCTCGGGGGCGACTCCGGCGCCTACCTGTACCGGATGGACGCCAGTGTCGATTGGGTGGACGTGCGGGGCGGGTTCATCAAGTCGATCGTGTTCGCGATCCTGGTCATCACCCTGTGCTGTTTCCAGGGGTACTTCACCCACATGCGCCGGGACAGCTATGGGGCCAAAAGCGTCAGCCTCTCCACCACCTCGGCGGTGGTCCTGTCGTGCGTCATGATCCTGGTGTCCGACTACGTCGTCACCTCTTTTCTGCTTTAAAGATATAGGCTAAAGGCTAAACACCTGAGCGGTTACCATGGACCAGCAGCCCTTAATCGAGTTTCGAAACGTCACCAAGCGCTTCGGCGAGCGGACCATCCTGGAGGGGGTGAATCTCTCGATCTACGCGGGCGAGGTGACCACCATCATCGGCCTGAGCGGCACGGGCAAGAGCGTCACACTGAAGCACATCATCGGCCTGCTCACGCCTGACTCGGGCGAGATCCTCTACCAGGGCAAGCCCCTCAACCGCATGAGCAAACCGGAGTGGACCGACTACATCAGCCGCATCAGCTACATGTTCCAGAACAACGCCCTCTTCGACTCCATGACGGTCTTCGAGAACGTGGCGCTGCCGCTGAAGCGTACGACCAAGCTCAGCCGCAAGGAGATCGAGCACAAGGCCATGACCAGGATCGAGCAGGCCGAGCTGCGGGAGGTTGCCCACAAGTACCCCTCGGAAATCTCGGGCGGCATGCAGAAACGCGTAGCGCTCGCCCGGGCCATGGTGACCGACCCGCAGATCGTGCTCTTCGATGAGCCGACCACCGGCCAGGACCCCATCCGTAAGAACGCGATCCTGCAGATGATCGCCCAGTACAAGAAAAAATACGGGTTCACAGCCGTCCTCATCAGCCACGAAATTCCGGATGTGTTCTTCATCTCCAACCGGGTCTTGGCCCTCTACGGCAAGCAAATTGTCTTCCAGGGACCGCCCGAGGAGTTTGAACAATTGGATCACCCCTTCCAAGACGAGATCGTCCAAAGCCTGGAGAACTTCGCGGAGGAGCTGACCGGACTTTACTCCCGGCGGCATTTCAAGATCCGCTACCAATCGGACCTCGCCAAGCGCAGCGACGACAGCTATGCGGTGCTGGTGTTCTCCTTTGACAACATGGACGCCATCGGGGAGACCGTCAGCCACGACGCGGCCCAACAGGTCCTGCGCTCGCTGGGCACTTACATCCGCAAGCACTTCGGGGCTGTGGGCGGTTTCTCCACCCGGCAGACCATCAGCGAGTTTGCCACCATCCTGCCGTTTTCGGACCTCGATGAGGCCAAGCGCATCCTTGATAATTTCGTCAAGGATTTCCAGGAGCAGGGGATGGCCGAAGTCTCCAGCGTTTTCAACGAGAAGGTCAACGAGGACGCCTGCTTTGATTTCTCGATTTCGGTCGGCATGGCCCAGGGCCAATCGCAGATCGAGATCGAATCCGTCATCGAATTCGCTCGGTTCAACAAGCAACCGCTTGCCAATTTCCAGTGCGAGGCTCGGAGGAAACCATCATGAGGAAATATTCCAAGGAAACCGCGGTCGGTATCTTTGTGGTCATCGGTCTCATGGCCATCGGTTACCTGACGATCAATCTGGGGGACGTGAGCTTTCTCGGGGACAACAGCTACCCCCTCTATGCCCGCTTCAGCAGCGTGACCGGCCTGCGTACGGGCAGCGCCGTCAACATGCTCGGGCTCGAAATCGGAAAAGTCGGCAGCCTGACCATCGACCAGGACAAGCAGCAGGCGGTGGTCGAGCTCAGGATCCGCAAGGGCATCAAGGTGTACGATGACGCTATCGCCTCGATCAAGACCGAGGGGTTGATCGGCGACAAGTTGGTCAGCATCGACGCGGGCGGCTCCGGGGACGTGCTCAAGCCGGGGGGGGGCATCGTCGACACCCAGTCCCCCACCGACCTGATGGAGCTCATCAGCAAGTATGCATTTGGGGATGTAAAAAAATAAAACAAAAGGCACGAAAAAAGGGAGGCTTTTATGCGTTCAACCAGAATCCATTTGGTCGTTTCCGTCATCCTCATGCTGGCGCTGGCCCTGCCGCTGGCAGCCCTGGCCGCGTCCCCCAAGGAGGCGGTGGAGGTCGATGTTCAGAAGGTGCTCACGACCCTGGCCGAACCCGCCTTCAAGGACCAGAGCCGGGAGGTCAAGATCACCAAGATCCGCTCGATCATCAACGAAATTTTCGACTACACGGAGCTCTCCAGGCGCACCCTGGGCCGGGAGTGGGCCAAGTTCAACGCCGCCCAGCAGGCGGAGTTCGTCAAGCTGTTCAGCGACCTGCTCGAAAAAACCTACGCCGACCGGCTGCTGGCCTATTCCAACGAGAAGGTGGTCTTCGACAAGGAGAACATGCTGAACGAGAGCCAGGCCGAAGTCTTCAGCAACGTCCTGACCGGCGACGGCAAGAAAATTCCCCTGGATTACCGGCTGGTGCTGAAGGACGGCAAGTGGAGGGTCTATGACGTCATCATCGAGGGCATCAGCATGGTCAAGAACTACCGCGACCAGTTCCGGGACATCTTGGCCAAGGATTCCCCCGAGCAGGTGCTGAAGATGCTGCGGGAGAAGGTGGGCAAGGGGTAGGGGATATTTTCAGGGACGGAAGTCCGGCAACGCGTTTCAGGGATTGACGCGTTCGAGGGGCCATGGTTCCGGCGACAGGCCGGCCCGCCCCTCGATCTTTTTCGAACTACGCAGGCTTAGGGGTTCAGGGTTCAGCAAATGTGCCGCTCTCTCCTGAACCCTCTCTGCCTGAGTAGTTACCCGCCTTTACTGCAGCAGCTTCGTTTTGGAAAGCCATTCCTCTCCGCGGCCGGCCGCGACGCTCTCGATCTCGAAGCCCGTCGGGGTGGAATCCGTTCTGACCAGGAAATAGTATTTACGGCCCTTCTGGAAGGCGGCGCTGGGGCTGGATTCCGTGATGCCGACGCTGTAAAGGCCGGGCGGCAGGCGCAGGGCGATGTGCTCGCCCGCCCGGAGGTGGGCGATCGTCACCCCGTTCAGTGTCACCGGGACCGACAGGCCCCATCCGAAGAGGTTGTTGTTGCGGATGACATAGACCTGGGCCGCGTTGGCGGGGTCCGCCGCGGGTGGAAAATCGGTTGTCTTCCCGTGGGCACAGGCAGCGAGCAGGGCGGCGGCACAGAGGGCGAGCAGGCTTTTCATGTGGTTCCTTTTCAGCGCACGGCGCTCTGCATGGCGTCCAGGTAGTTGTCGAGTTCCTGGACGCTGGCAAACACATTCAAGGAGGGCAGGGCGTTCAGGATCTCGAAGACCTTCTTGACCGGCGGCTGAAGGTTGACGAAAACCATTTTCGCGCCGCGTTGCTTGATGTCTTTTTTCGTCTTCAGCAGCACCCGGATCGCCATGCTGTTGATGTAGTCCACGAACTCCATGTCGAAAATCACCAGGTCCGGGTTTTGGCTGAGAACGGCTTCGACTTTCTCCGCCAGCACTCGGTGGGATTCGGCGTCGAGAGCGCCGACAGGGGCTACGGAGAACACCCCCGGTTTTTTCAGCATGGTGTTGACTTTGAACGGCATAGCCCCTCCCATCACGGTTGCAATCGCCCTGTCCGGTCGCGGGCGCCGGACCATCCGGCGCCAAACCAGCGGGTGAAAAACCATTCCAGCGCCCCTTTTCTATTAATCAGCTGGACCGGTGAAAAGCAAGAACATTTTGGACGAAGTCCCCCTCCGGCCGGGCGGGCCCGGCGGCGGCTTAGCCCGGCGGCGGGTTCTCGGTCTTGTAGCGCCGGCGGTCGAATTCGGAGATCACTTGGGCCCCGAGCAGCAGGATGATCACCGCCACCTCGATACTGAGCAGGGCCACAACGGTGGTCGCCAGCGACCCGTAGATGACGTTCACCAGTGACAGCTTGGAGTAGTACCAGACCAGGATGCGGCGGATGATCTCCCACAGGACCGTGGCCGTGGCGGCCCCGCTCAGCGCATGCCGGAAGGAAACGTGGCCGACCGGCATGATCAGGTAGAAGGAGGTCAGCATCAGCACCATGCCCCCCATTCCCAACAGGTAGATCAGGATCTTAGAGGACCCATGCAGGCTCAGGCTGTAGCCGAGCATCAACAGTTGCTTGCTCTCCAGCGCATCGAGTGCGCTCGAGGTGATCGTTACCAGGAAGAACCCCAGCGCGAGCAGCAGGATAAAGAAAAAGGGGATGATGGCTGAAATGAAAAAGGGCCTTCGCAGAGCGTGCTTGCGGTGAGAGAAGAGGACCGCCATCGTGCTCTCCAGCACGGAGAAAGCCATGGAGCTGAAAAAGAGCATGACGAGAAACCCCACGGCGCCGACCAGATGCCGTCTGGCCAGGAACGCGCGCACCTGGTTCGCCAGGCTGTCGGCATATCCCGGCACCAGCAGCTCCAGGTTGCGGGCGATGACCTGGATCAGCGCCTCCTGCTCGACGAAGTGGGACAGTCCGACCAGGATGATGGCGAGCAACGGCACGATCGAAAGAAGGGTGTAGTAGGCCACTGCACCGGCCAGGAGCAGCCCCTGGCGGCGCTGAAAGTCCCGCAGGACGTGCAGCGCGAACCCGGATGCCCGGCGCAGCATGCCCGGGTGCTCGGAGTCCGCTGACGTGCGATGGTTTCTCATGGCGCGTTTCCGGTCAGTCCTTCCCCAGCCGGAGGTGGCGCAGGGCGGCAAACGGACCGGCCGGGTGCTGCCGGCGGCAATCGCATTCGGCCACATTCAGGTCGGCGCCGCAGGCAGCGCAAAGCCCTTTACAGTCCTCGCGGCACAGCGGCCGCATCGGCAGGCCGAGAACCAACTGCTCCTGGATGCCTTCGGTCAGATCGATCTCCTCGCCCCGAAAGCCGATGAGGCCAGCGTCCTCGGCGGCGGCCCGTCCTTCTGCCGGTGGGGCATCGGCGGGCAGGTCGTGCGTCTGCCGGGCATAGGTGATGGCGAAGTCCGTCGCGAGCGGCCCTGCGAATTCGGCCAGACAGCGGCCGCACGTCAACCGGAGCGTCGTTTCCAGGGTCCCTTCCACTTCCACCATCTCCCCGATGCGGGCGGCTTTCAGGCGGATGCGGATCGGGGCGGTGAAGTCGCACTCGCGCCGACGGATCAACTCTTGAAGCACAGGGAACACTTCGGCCTTTTGGTCGAACTCGAGCGCGAGGCTGCTCTCCTTGAGCCCTTCGGTGTGGATGCGCATCATGGCGGATAATATTTTTTGTTCGTAATTACGTGGGTAGATAGGCTGAAGGTAGATAGACTGAAGGAGAAGATATGCGCGATCGTTAATGCCCTTCAGCCTTCAGCCTAAACACCTGCGTCGACGCTTTTATTATACCCAAACGCCGCCGGAATACAAACGATTGTTGGTGCGCACTCACTTTTTAAGCGATGGGCGTCATGCCGTCGGGATCAATCGGCTTGCCATGCCGGGCCGCCTTTGTTATAGGCGAAAGGACACAATCATTGTTTGCTTGCGGTGTTTTTCGGCAAGTCATGAAAATCTCTCTCTCCCCACAACCATCCTGTTCCCGCTGCGGCACCTGTTGCCGGAAGGGCGGCCCCGCTTTGCACCGGGAAGACCGCCATCTGGTCGAACAGGGCCTGATCCACACGCGCCATCTCTATACCATTCGCCGGGGGGAATGGGTCCATGACCCGATCACCGGTGCGCTGGTGCAGGCCGCCGGCGACATCATCAAGATCAGGGGGGGGAGCGGTACATGGGCTTGTCGCTTTTTAGACGACGGCTCCCGGGGCTGCCGTATTTACGCGGATCGCCCGCTGGAATGCCGGACCCTCACGTGCTGGAACACGGCCGGAATCGAGCGGGTCTACGCCATCGACCGGCTCACCCGAAAGGATTTGATCTCCGGTATCGCGGGCCTGTGGGAGTTGGTCATCGAGCACCAGGAACGCTGCGATGTCGAGCGCCTTCGCAGACTGCGGATGCCGGCGGATGGGCCACCAGCGGGAAGGCGCGCGCGGGAGCTGGCGGAGATTATCCGCTACGACACGGAACTCCGCAACCTGGTGGTCTCCCGCGCCGGGCTAGAAGCGGGCATGACGGACTTTCTGTTCGGCCGGCCCCTGCAACAGGTTCTGCGCGCGATGGAGCGGGCGGCGCTGGGGCCGGCGGCGGGGCCTGCCGAGGCCCCGGAACGGCTGCCGCCCGGCTGATCTTAGCGGTCAACCGGCTGCGGCAGCGGAGGGTGCGGGCCAGTCCTGCTTTTGGGCCTTCGGTGTGTCGTCGCCCGCTTTGCCATCGGCCCCGTTGCCCCAGACGAACTTGCCGTATTTCACGTAGCCGAACACATTGTTGAGCCGGGAGTCGGTGTGGGGCTCCATGGGGACCACGTTGCCGGCAATCATCGGCCGTAGATGTTTGGCCAGCTCGCGGGAGCCGCCGCCGGTCAGCAGGATCATGTCCATGTCCCAATCCTCGGCCCACAGGCGGTCGATCTCGCCGGCAATACCGCTCGCCAACTGCTCGAACACCTGGTCGCGGATCGCGGTGAAATTGATGGGCTTGCCGCGCATGCGGATGGTGCCTTCCTCGACGGCCTGGTAGAGCCGGTAAAGTTCGACGGCGACCCCGCATTTCTCCTGCAGTTTTTGGGCGATAAGACCGAAGGCCTTGGATATCCCGCTGTCGATGGTGCGGCTGCCGCGGTCGATGTGGCGCAGACGGTCCATGATACTGAAATCCGTGGTGCGGAACCCGATGTCCACCACCCCGATCTTCTGCGAAGCGAGCTCCCGCTGGCTGATGCGCCCCTGGTCGTCCATGAGCAGGTTCAGGATGCTGCCGAGGGGCTGCGGCAGCATGCGCACCTTGTTGATGTAAATGGCCCGCGAGATGGTCTGGCCGTTGGGATAGTGGTAGGTGACCGCGTGATGGCCTGCCAGGATTCCGGGGAACCGTTCGTGATGGCGTTTGAAATATCCGATCGGCAGGCCCGAAACGAGGTTCACCGGCACGTTGACCGTCCCGTTTTTGATGAGCAGCCCGGCCGCGGTCAAGGCCATGATGCGGACATAATCCGTGATGAGCCGCTCCTGGTCCAGGGTGTATTTCGGGGCGTTGGACTGCTGCTCGGCCAGTTCGCCGATGAAATACGATTTGCCGTCGATGGTGACATGGATGTGGTTGACCGGGCTGCTATCGCCGAAGTCGGCCCAGTATTGAATGTCGGCCGCATCACCGGACAGCGACTTGAAGATGATGGTGTCCCGGCCGTTGGTGGCCTTGGTGAAACCGAACCCGATGTCGATTCCCAGGATCTGCTGCATACCTCGCCTCCCTCAGGTGTGTCGTGCGGAAAAGGGGTGTGCGCCGACCGGCAGTCCCTTCGATCCGTCGGCCCCTTGCCCTTATCGGTGAATATCGGCAGGGTCCCCAATTTCTTGAGAACTTGTTCATCGCGGGCGGGCGTCAGACCGTTCTGATCCACGCCGGGGCAAGTGGGGTGGGCAATGCGGGAGTCCGGCTGGCGCGTGAGGCCGGCGCCGTCGTCTCCGACACCCTGTTAGTGCGATGGCTGCAGCGGCAGATTGTATTTCTTCATCTTCTTGTAGAGCAGAGTGCGGTGGATTCCGAGGATGCGGGCGGCGCGCGCTTTCTGGAAGCCGGCCTCTTTCAGGGCCAGCCAGATGGCCTCGCGCTCGTTGCGGGACTGAAGCTCGCGCAGGGAGGTCTGCTCGCGCCGCGTGGTGTTTTTCCGGCCGCGCTGGATGTAGAAGGGTAGGTCCGCCACGTGAATGACGGCCCCTTCGAGGGCGGAGACGCTGCGCTCGAGCACATTGACGAGTTCCCGCACGTTCCCGGGCCAGTCGCAAGAGCGCAGCGCCCGCTCCGCCTCCCGGTCGATCTCGATTTCCGCCAAACCCGCCTCGCGTGCCGTCTGCTCCAGGAAGCTGCGCATGATGAACAGGATGTCACCGCGGCGCTCCCGCAAGGGCGGTATGTGCAAGGGCATGACGTTCAGGCGATAGAAAAGATCCTTGCGGAATCTGCCGCTTGCCAGCATAGTCTCCAGGTGCTGGTTGGTGGCGGCGATCACGCGGAAGTCCGAGCGCACCACCCGGGTCCCGCCGACCCGCTCGAACTCCTTGTCCTCGATGGCGCGCAGCAGCTTGGGCTGCATTTCGACAGGCAGGTCCCCGATTTCATCCAAGAAGATGGTGCCCTGGTGCGCCAGCTCAAACTTGCCGGGCTTGCCCTCGGTCTTGGCGCCCGTGAAGGCGCCCCTCTCGTAACCGAACAACTCGGACTCGAGCAGGTCGCGCGGGATGGCGGCACAGTTGATGCGCACGAAGGGGTACAAGCGCCGGCTGCTCGCGTGGTGAACGGCCTGGGCAAACAGTTCCTTGCCCGTGCCGCTCTCCCCGGTGATGAGCACCGGGAAGTTGTTGCCGGCAGCCTTGAGGGCTTCGCCTTTCACGGAGCGGATCGCGTCGCTCGCGCCGATGATGCTGTCGAACGTGTAGCGGGTCGACCGCAGCGAGATGAGTTCCTCTTCGTAGAGTTTCACCTTGGATTCCAGCAGCGACAGTTCGCGGGCCAGCTTGCCGACGTCCTTCACGTCCTTGAACATGACCTGGCCAAAGACGGCAATGACCCGGTCGTCCCGCTTGATGGGGATGCGCTGCACCACCATGTTCTGGCCCTTGATCAACTGGGATTGATTGATTTCAGCCGTCCCGGTGCGGGCCACGATGTGCATGCGGGAGTTCTCGACGGAATCGGTGCAATGGCGGCCGATCTGAGTCGCCGGGTCTATGCCGAGGAACTGGCCATAGGGCTTGTTGAAGTGGGTGATGACCCCATCGGGGTCGGTCACCATGGCGCCGTTGTGAATGCTTTCGAAGATGAGCTCCAGCATCTCCAGCCGGCGCCTGAGCTTTTCGATGTCTTCTGTTTCGACCGGATCCGCCATGGCGGGTCGCCGTTACCAGAGTTTCATGGAGTCCAGAAAGAGCTGCCGCAGATCCTCGGGGCCTGCGGGTCTCGGCGAAAGCTTCGTCACCCGGTGCTGGGGCAGCGTGCCTTCGACCATCTTGTCGACGTCCTGCGGGCCGAATCCGATGGCCGCCAGGCCGTTGGGCATCTCCACCTTGCGCATGAGATCGATGATGGCGCTGGCGAGGATCTCTCCGGCCTCTTCCGGCCTGGCCTTGGAAACGTCGCGGCCCATGAGTTTCGCTGCATACAGATGCAGGGCCGGGTTGGCCGGCGCCGTGAAGCGAAAAACGGCCGGGGCGTTGAGGCAGACCGCCATGCCGTGGGGGACAATCGGATGTCCGGGCGGATAGCCTTCGGGTACGTAATTCCGGACCATGCCCGAGACCGGGTAGGACATGCCGTGGGCCAGGTGGACCCCGCCGTTTCCGAACCCGATGCCGGCGTAGGTGGCCGCCAGCAGCACCTGGCCGCGGGCGGCGTCATCGGAGGGGTCATCGAACACGCGCACCAGATCGGCAGCGATCATTTCAATGGCCCGGGAGGCCCACACGTGGCTGATGGGGTTGGCGCCCTGGTAGGCCGGCCTGAGCCGGGGCTGTTCCGGAGCCGGGCGCTGGTTGAACGGCAGGGCGGTGATGGCTTCCAGGGCGTGGGTCAACTGGTCCAGTCCCGTGCAGGCCGCCACCATCCTGGGCAGGGAACGGGTGTTGTCGGGGTCGATCAGCCCGCGGATGGGCCGCAGGGCCCGGCTGGCGATCCCGGTTTTCGCCCCCATCTCCAGATAGTCGAAGATCGTGACCCCGGTGGTTTCGCTGCCGGTGCCGGCCGTGGTCGGAATGGCCATCATCGGTTTGAGCGGCCCCGGCACCGGCGTGCCCTTGCCGACGGGCGGATTGACGTAGGTCATGAAATCGGCCGGATGGGTTGCGTAGAGGTTGGCGGCCTTGCAGGTGTCCATGCTGGAGCCGCCGCCGACGGCGACATACCCGTCAAAGCGGCCTTGCACGGCAAAGGCGACGGCTTCCTTGAACGACACGTCGGTGGGTTCGACGCTCGCTTGGTCGAAGAGCACGGTGTCGATGCCGCGGCCCTGAAGGGCCTCCATGGTGACGGCCACCGGGTCGCTCTTGCCGAGGTTTCGGTCGGTGACCACCATGACGCGGCGGCAGCCCAGTTCCTCCATGTCGTAGCCGATTTCACGGGTGACGCCCGGGCCGTACTTGATGCTGGAGGTGTCCATGGTGAACGCGTTCTCGAGTTTCATGCAGTGCCTCCCTCTCACGTTATGATGTGGGTAAACAGTCGAATGGTGTCTATTCCATCCCCGATTTTTGGCGGATCATCCGCGCCACGGCCGACAGATCCTCGTCGCCATATCCCTGGGAGATGAGGTCGTTTTCGATCTGCTCCACCAGGCCGGTGCCGGGCAAAAAGACTCCCAACTCCCGGGCGGCCTCCATGACAATGGCTAGATCCTTGCGGTGCAGGCGGACGCGGAAGCCGAGCGGGTACTCGTTCCGGATCATGTTTCCGGAGCGATGGTTCAGGACCCACGAACCGGAAGCGCCGCCGGAAAGCGCCTGAACCACTTTGTCCATGTCCAGACCGGCCTTGATCCCTAAGGTGACCCCTTCGGCCACCGCCAGGTATACGCCGGCAGCGACCACCTGGTTGATCGCCTTGGTCATCTGGCCGGCGCCCGTCGGCCCGACGTGCGTGATGTTCTTGCCCATGGCGCTCAACACCGGCATGGCCTTTTGGACGACCGGCGCCTCGCCGCCCACCATGATGCTCAGGGTCCCTTCCCGGGCGCCCTCGGAGCCGCCGGAAACCGGCGCATCGAGCATGGGGATGCCTTTCGTGGCAAGCTCAGCGGCTATCCGGCGCGTGACCGACGGGCTGATGGTGGACATGTCCACGACGATCGCGCCGGCGCGTGCGCTTTGGATAATGCCGTTTTCCCCGAGAGCCACCGCTTCAACGTCGGGCGTGTCGCTGACGCAGGTGATGGCGATGTCCGCATCCCGCGCGGCTTCCATCGGAGAGCCGGCTCGCAGCGCGCCTGCCTTGGCCACGGGTTCTTCCCGCTCACGGGTGCGGTTGTGCACTGTGACCGCGTGCCCCGCCTTGAGGATGTTGACGGCCATGGCCGCCCCCATGGTGCCCATACCGATGAATGCGACTTTCATGAACGATTCGCCTCCATGAAGTGAAATTGTTGCAATTGCCCCCTTGCAGGATTGTTTAGACCCAAGGAATCAAGGGTTCAAGGGTTCCAGGGTTCGAGTGAAAAAACAGTTGTTCCGTGCGCATCGGAATCCTCTATTTTCATCCTAATAGAGACGATTTGGCTGGATAAGCCGAAACTCATATCTGTTGACCATTTCATCCTGGGTTAGTTGACTTGAACCCTTGAACCCTCGACCCCTTCTCAGCTAAAAAATCTTCCCCGGGTTCATGAGCCCCTTGGGGTCGATCAGGTTCTTGATCTGCCGCATCAGTTCGAAGCTCTCGCCGTGCTCCATCTGCATGAATTTGCGCTTGCCGATACCGACCCCGTGCTCGCCCGTGCAGGTGCCGCCCACCTGGATGGCTTTTTCGACGATGGCCTGGTTGATGGCCTCGAGTTTTCCCCATTCCGTCCGGTTCGCGGGGTCGCCCGCCATCACGACATGCAGGTTGCCGTCGCCGGCGTGGCCGAAGACGTAGCCGATGGCCTGGTGAGTGTCCACCGCTTGTTGCGCGAAGACCACCATCTCGGGGTAGCGGGAGATGGGCACCGCCGCGTCCACGATCAGGGTCTCCTGTTTCGGGTGGGCGCGGTGGATGGTCTCCCATGCCTCGTGGCGGGCGCGCCACAGCTCCTTGCGGTCGGCCTCCGCGGTGGCATACTGGAAGCCGGTGGCGCCGCACTCTTCGCACAGGTCCTTGGCGAGATGGGCCGTTTCCTGAAGGGCGTTTGCGCTGATTGCATGGAACTCGCAGAAAAGCGACGGCACCTCCGCCAGCCCGAGGTTCTTTTCGCGGTTCATCAAGCCGATCAGCCCGGGCGGCAGAAGTTCGAGGGCCGCCGGTCCCAGGCCGGAGCCGATCATCAACGCCACGGCGGCGGAGGCCTTTTCCAGATCCGGAAAGCGGATCGTGGCGGCGAGGTAGTGGCTGGGTATCCCGGTCAGCCGCAGGGTGGCCTCGGTTACGACCCCGATCGTCCCCTCGGAGCCGACGAAAAGCCGCGTCAGGTCATAGCCGGCGGAGGACTTGGGCGCCTTGCAGCCGGTGCGGATCACCTGGCCGCGGGGCAGCACCACCGTCAGGCGCATCACGTAGTCCTTGGTGGCGCCGTACTTGACGGTCTGCACGCCGGAGGCGTTGTTGGCGATCATGCCGCCGATGGTCGCATCCGCGCCCGGGTCCGGCGGGAAGAAGAGGCCGTGTTTGCCGGTCTGGCGGTTCAGCTCCTTGCGCAGCACGCCGGGTTCGACGTCGGCCTGAAGGTCCTGGGGCCGGATCTCCAGGATGCGGTTCATGCGGGTCAGGTCCATCACGAGCCCGCCCCGCGTGGGCACGGGGTTGCCCTCGGTGCTGGTGCCGGCCCCCCAGGGGGTGACGGGCACATTGTTTTCGTAGGCCCAGGCCAGGATGCGCGCGACCTCTGCGGTCGCAACCGGCCAGATGATCCCGGCCGGCAGGCTCCCCTGGTGGAAAGATATGTCGCGCAGGTGAAGCTCGCGGTTGGAGGACCCGGTGGAGAACCGGTCGGCTCCCACCATGGCGGTGAGATCGGCAATGTGCCGGGCGGTGAATTCGTTCATCGAAAAGCCTCCATTATAAAATCGTGGGGCAGATCCCTTCCTGCCCACGATTTTATTTGTAGATCAGCGATGGGAACCAGAGTGTCAGCGGCGGCCAGTAGCAGGCGATCAGCATCGACACAAGGGCCACCGCTACGAACGGCATTGCGGCTCTGCCCACCTGGCCGAGGGGCAGCCCGGAAATGCCGCAGCTCACAAAGAGGCAAATCCCCACGGGCGGGGTGAGCATGCCGATGGCAAGGTTGACCACCATGAGCACGCCGAACTGGACCGGGTCGACCCCCATCTGCGGGGCGAGGACCGCCAGCACCGGCACGAGCAGGATCAAGGCGGCCGTGGTTTCCATGATGCAGCCCAGGATCATGAGGCCCGCCATGACCAGCAGCAGCAGCCCCCAGGGCGGAAGCGCCAGCGCGTTCATGGCGTTCTGCAGCAGCATTGCGGTCTGCTTCATGGCGATCAGCCAGGTGAAGACCTTGGCCATGGCGATGATGAAGAGAATGGTGGCGGCCACGACCTGGGAGCGGAGGAGGAGGCCCGGCATGTCTTTCCATTTGATCTGCCGGTTGATGGTCATGGAGACCAGCAGGGAATAGAAGACCGCCAGGGCGGCGGCCTCGGTCACCGTGACGATGCCGCTGAGAATCCCGCCCAGGACGATCACCGGGGCCCCTAGGGCCCAGATCGCCTCCTTCAGGGAAGCCCAAACGCGTTTCAGGGAAAAGAGCTGGCGCGTGCCGTAGTTGTGGCGCCAGGCATACCAGATGGCCACGGCCATGAAGTTGGCGCCGAAGAGAACCCCCACCAGCATGCCGCCGGCAAAAAGCTTGGCGATGGAGACATTGGTCAGGAAACCGAAGATCACCATGGGGATGGACGGCGGGATGATGACGCCGATGGCCCCGCCGGCCGCCACCAGTGCGGCGGAGAAAGCCGGCGGGTAGCCCTGGCGGACCATGGCCGGGATGGCGATGGCGCCGAGGGCGGCCGTGTCGGCCGCGGCCGAGCCCGAAATGCCGGCGAAAAACATCGAGGCCACGATCACGGCGCAGGCCAGGCCGCCGGGCACCCAGCCAACGAGGCTGTCCGAAAAGTCGATCAGCTGCCGCGAAATTCCGCCGGTCTCCATGATCGATCCGGCCAGCATGAAGAGCGGCACGGCCAGGAGGTCGAAGGAATCGACACCGGCGAAAAGCAGTTGAATGATCGTCTGGCCCAGGGCCGAAATTTGGACGCCGGCCGGGAAGACCCCGGGCGTGAGCATGAACCCGATGGCGGGCAGCCCGATGGAAAGCGCGATGGGCAGCCCCAGGGCAATCAGCAGGAAAAGGCACCCGAAGAGCAGAAGGACGGTCATGGCGTTTTCCGCTCAAGCGTTCGGGCCATGTCCGCCAGCACGTGGACGACGAAGATGACGGCGGCGACCGGGATCACGGAAAAGGGGATCGACATCGGGATTTGCAGGGAGGCCGAGGTGTGCTCGGCGGCTTTCAGGGTGTAGGTGGCCCCGAACCCGGCGATGAGGATGAAACAGGCCAGGGTCAGAACCTGCAGCGCCACCACGATGATCTGCTGGACGGCCGGCCCCAGGCTGTGGCCGAAGCCTTTCAAGCCGATGAAGCTTGCGCGCTTGTAGGCAACCGTGCCGCCCATGAAGGTGATGGCGACCAGCAGGTGACGGCTCACCTCCTCCGACCATCCCAGCGAGGCGCCCGCATAGCGGGACGTCACCTGGGCAAAGAGAATAAGGCAGATGGTCGCGCCGATCACCATGAGGACCTTTTCCACGACCGTGTTGATGGCCTGGCTGACTCGCTGTAAGACGGGCATCGGAGCTCTCAACCTTTCTTGAACTTTTCCTGTGACGCCGGGTCTAAAATCCCCTCATCCCCTCTTTCCTAAAAGGAGGGGCTGCTCAGTGTTCTACTCCTTTGGAAAATGGGGCCGGGGGGATTTTCGTCTCCCTTCCATCAATAGAAATGGCGCGAGGCGCCATTTCTACTACTTCACCGCCTGCTTGATCTGCTCGACCATTTTCTTGGTGTCGCCGGAGACGGACTCGATCACGGGGGCCGTCGCTTTGCGGAAGGCCTCCAAGTCGGGCTTCTCTTCCACCTGCATGCCGGCCGCCTTGAGCTCGGCCAGCTGCTTCGCTTCGTTGTCGCGGATGAAGCTGCGGCCCTGCAGGGAGGCTGTGCGCGCGCAGTCCACGACCACCTTGCGCTCTGCGGCGGGCAACCCGTCAATGAAGGCCTTGTTGGCCACGAAAACCAGCGCCGAATACACGTGTCGGGTGAGGGAGAGGTACTTCTGGCCGGCTTCGACCAGCTTGGCCGCGTAAATGACCGCAATGGGGTTTTCCTGGCCGTCGATGACGCCCTGTTGCAGTTGCGTGAAGATGGGCCAGGCCATGGGGGTCGGGTTGGCACCGATGGCGCGCCAGATGGCAAGGTGCGTGGGGGCCTCCATGGTCCGGATTTTGAGGCCCTTCAGGTCTTCCGGGGTCTTGGCCGCCTTCTTGGAGTTGGTGACGTTGCGGAAGCCGTTGTCCAGGAACGCCAGGGCGACGAAGCCCGATTTCTCGAACTTTTTGGCGAAGTCCTGGCCGATGGGTCCGTCGAGCACCTTGTCGGCCGCCTCGTAGGAGGGGAGCACGAAGGGCATTTCCAGGGCCTTGATCTCGGGCACGAACGCCTCGATGGGGCCGGTGGTGCAAACCGACATCTGGGTGGTGCCCAGCTGAATCTGCTGCAGCACCTGGGTTTCGCTGCCCAGCGAGGCCGAGTGGTGGACCACCACGGCCAGCTTGCCGGGTGCCGCCTTCTCCACGCACTCCTTGAACCAGACGGCCGCCTTGGTGTGGACGAGGTCCGGGTTGGTGACGGTGGCGATGTTGATCTGGGTCTGAGCCATGGCTCCGCCGCAAAAACCGATGAGGCAGAGGCCGACGATGACTGCCGTCAGACGTGGACGCATAGGGTTTTCTCCTCGTTGATGAATGTCCGTTATTCTTTGATGGATGGTTGCCTCTATAACCATAAAACCATTAGTGGAAATCCCCTGTGGTGTCAATAATACTCCTATCTGTTCAGGTAGACAGGGTTCAGGGTTCGGGGTTCAGGAATGAGCAAACTGAGATTGTTTCGGATATAGGATTTACCTGCCGCCATTCGCTCCCGCCCTTTTGAGGGGGTAACCTGAGGCCATCCGCTCAGCGTTGGGGAGATTTACGGCGTTTGTCGGCAGTGGGTCTCGCGGGCGAAGAAAAGCAGCACCAGTGCGGCGAGCATCCATCCCATCATCAGCCAAAAGCCGGCCTGATAGGCGGCCATGCCGTACACCCGGACCCCCGCGCGCACGGCCCCCTCCCAGCGGCGGTCGAGCACCCAGCCCACGGCCGGCTGGAGCACGGTGACGCCCAGCATAATGCCCATGTTGGTGACGCCCGAAATGGTGCCGGCACGCCTCGCAGGCACCGACTCCTTGGCGAGCGACCAGCAGATGATGAAGCTTGCCGAGCAGATGCCGGTCGCTGCCGTCAGGAGCATGAGGAGCCAAACGGGAAGCCCAGGGGCAAACAGGATAAAGGCCCACCCGACAACGGCCAGGGCATGGCCCGCGATCATCAGCGGCTTGCGGCGTCCCATGCGGTCGGAAAGCCAGCCGAAAACCGGGCATGCAACCCCCCAGGCCATCATGAAGAGCGACGTCAGAGCTGCCGCTTCGGTGGTGGAAAGGCCGCAGTGGGTGGTCAGATACGGCACGCCCCAGAGACCGCAAAACGTCAATACGGAGCCTACCAGGCTGGCGGGGATGAAGAAGAGCAGCCAGGTGTTGGCATACCGGAAAACCTCCACCACTCCGGACAGCGCGTGGCCGCCTGCCGGCCTCTCGCGCCGGGGCTCCCGGACGCCGTAGCTACGGTAACCCCGCTCGCCGGGGTCGTCCCGGACCAGGGCCCATGTAACCGCCGCCAGGATGCCGGTAGCTGCCGCCACTGCCAGCATCACCGCCCGCCAGCCGAAAACATCCACCAGCATTCTCAGCGGCACACCCGCCGTCACGGCCCCCATAATCCCGGCCAGGAGGCCCATTCCCGAAACCATCGAAAAATAACTCGCCGGGAACCAATTGGCCGCAAGCTTGAGATTGACGACATACGCCACGGCGACGCAGCCGCCGATGAGCAGGCGCCCAAGAGAGGCCCAGATCATGCCGGGCGACAGGGCAAAGAAAACCGCGCCGGCAGCCGATCCCAGTGCGCCGAAGGTGAGCAGCCGCCGAGGCCCCCAGCTGTCCGCCAGAATCCCGGTGGGGATCTGCATCAGCCAGTAGCTGTAGAAGTAAAACCCGGAGAGGTTGCCCAGGGCCGCGGCGCCGATGTTGAAATCGTGCATCAGTTCCTGGGTCATCACCGCCGGCGCCAGCCGGTGAAAGAAGCCGATGACATAGAAAAGCGAGCCGAGGCTCCAGATGAGCCAGGCGAGGCGCAGAGGGGGATAGGGTGCGCCGGATTTGAAATTTGAAATTTCAAATTTCAAATTCATCTGGGCGTCGAGCAGCGATCGACCAGATAGAGAATCGACTTGTAGTGGATCCCGCTGTGGGCCGACAGGCCGATCTCGCAGGTGCGGCTGGTGGAAAAACCCGCGGTGCATTTGCCCGCGACGCCGGTGCGCAGGTGCTGCAGGGCCGAGGCGTTGAGCTCGGGGTAGTTGAATCCGCGGTCGCCGGCAAACCCGCAGCAGCCGACATGCTCCGGCACGATCACTTCCGCGGCACAGGCCCGGGCCAGGGTCAATGCCTTGGCCTCCAGGCCCATCTTGCTGCTGCTGCAGGTGTGGTGATAAGCGATGGTTTCATTGGCCGGGGTGAGCTGCAGCCGGTCCATGAGATGGGTCAGGGTGAACTCCACAGGGTCGAGCAGCGTCAGCCGCTTGTCCATCACCTTCTGCATGCGGTAGAGGCAGGGGCTGGTGTCGACGAGCACCGGCAGGCGGCCGCCGTCGGTGGCGTCAAGCAGGCTGGCCTCGAGCTCTGCCGCCTTGGCGTCCGCCTGGGCGATGAACCCCTTGCTTTCGAAAGGGGTGCCGCAGCAGAGCGCCTCCATCCCCGCGGGAAAGAGGACGTCGTAGCCGGCTTTTTGGAGCAGCCTCAGGACGATCGCATGCAACGGGTCCCGGTCCGGGTCGCCCTTAGCCGGCCCCATGGTGCGGCTGATGCAGCTGGGGAAGTAGACCGCCTGGGGGCCGCCGGACTGTTTCTTCGATAGCGGCCGGGGGCCGTCGATGCCGCGCGGCATGAAGCGCGTCCAGTGGGGGATGCGGTTGCCGCTCAGGCGGCGCGCACCGGCGGCCAGACGCTCCAGGAGGGTCGCGCCGAGCACGGCGTTGGCCGCACCTGCGATCTTGAGCCCCCCCCGCACCGCGGCGGCGGTCCGGCTGAAGTGCCCCGCGACAAAGGCGGCCACCCCTTGGGCCGCAGGGCTGACGGTTTGGCTGCGTAACTCTTTCGTGAGCTCGCCGGTGTTGATGTCCACCGGGCAGGCCACGGCGCACAACCCGTCGGCGGCGCAGGTCGCTTCGCCCGGGTAGCGGTAGCCGCGCTCGAGTTCGGCCAGCCGCGCGGGGTTCTCGCAGGTGGCCCTCAGCCGTGCGATTTCCCGCTGGACCACGATGCGCTGCCGGGGGGTGAGGGTGAGGTTCTTGGACGGGCAGTTCACCTCGCAGAAGCCGCACTCGATGCATTTGTCCACGATCGGGTTGGCGCGCGGCAGGGGTTTCAGGTTTTCAATGTGGGCCCGGGGGTTCGCATTGATGATGACGCCGGGGTTGAGGAGGTTCTTGGGGTCGAAGATCTCCTTGATGCGCTGCATGACGGCATAGGCTTCGCGGCCCCACTCCAGTTCGACATAGGGTGCCATGTTGCGGCCGGTGCCGTGCTCGGCCTTGAGCGAGCCGTCGTAGGCGTTGACCACCATGTCGCAGACGTCGTGCATGAACCCCCGGTAGCGTTCGACCTCTTCGGGGGGGTCGAAATCCTGGGTGAAGCAGAAATGCAGGTTGCCCTCCAGGGCGTGGCCGAAGATGATGGCTTCGTCGTAGCGGAAGCGCCGCATGATATCTTGAAGGTGCAGCGTAGCTTTGGCGAGTCGGTCGATGGGGAAGGCCACGTCCTCGATGATCACCGTGGTGCCGGTTTCGCGCACGGCGCCCACCGCCGGGAAGAGCCCCTTGCGGATGTTCCACAGAGAGGTGTACTCCGCGATCCGGTCGGTGAAGGCGAAGGGCCGCTCGAAGGGGACCCGCTTCAGCGAGTCGGTCACTGCGTGGACCTGCCCCTGGAGCTCCTCGGCCGTGTAGGCCCGAGTTTCCACCAGCAGGGCGGCGGTCGGGTCGGCGAGCCTCTTCAGATAGCCCGGCATTCCCGCCTTGTTCTCGACCGACCGCAGAGAGGCGCGGTCCATGAGTTCGACGGCGGCCACCGGCTGGTCGCGCAAAATGGCCGCGGCCGCGGCGGCGTTCTCGATCTGGGGGAAGATCATGAGGGCGCTCGCCTTGCAGGGGTGTTCGACCACGGTCTGATAGGTGATCTCGGAGATGAACCCCAGCGTGCCCTCCGAGCCGATCATCAGGTGCAGCAGGATGTCGAAAGGGTCCTCGAAGTCCACCAGGGCGTTGAGGCTGAAGCCGGTGGTGTTCTTGATCTTGTATTTGCGGCGAATGCGCTCCGCCAGGGCCGTGTTGGCACGCACCTCCTTGCCGAGGGCATCGACCGCGTCGAGCAGGTCCTTGCGGGCGTAGCGGAATTCGTCGCGGCTGGCGGGGTCGGCGGTGTCGAGCAGGGTGCCGTCCTGGAAAAGGATGCGCATGCCGGTGACCGTGCGGTAGCTGTTCTGGGAGGTGCCGCAGCACATGCCGCTCGCGTTGTTGGCGGCGATGCCGCCGATCATGGCCGAGTTGATGGAGGCCGGGTCGGGGCCGATCTTGCGGCCGTAGGGGGCCAGATAGCGGTTGGCGTGGCCGCCGATGACACCGGGCTGCAGCCGGATGCCTCCGCCGTTATCGATGATCACGTAGCGGTTCCAGCTGCCGCCGGCCACGATGAGCACCGAGTCGGACACCGCCTGGCCCGAAAGGCTTGTCCCCGCGGCGCGAAAGGTGACCGGGGTGTCCGCACGGTCCGCGGCCTTCAGAATAGCGGCGACTTCGGCTTCCGTGTCGGCGCGCACGACGATCTTGGGGATCAGCCGGTAGAAGCTGGCGTCCGTGCCGTAGGCGAGGGTGCGCAGCGGGTCCGTGAATAAGCGCCCTTGTGGGACCAGGGCGCTTATATCCGTGAGGAAACGTTGGTAGCGGTTGGGCAGCATGGCAGCCTAAGCAATGATAAAGGGTTTGAGGATTCAAGGGTCCGAGGGGTCAAGTGGAAGGATAAAAGAAATGAGGCAGGCGGACCAGAGTCTCTTCACTGGACCCCTCGGACCCTCGACCCCTCGAACCCTTTTCTTATTCCAGTACCAACACAATCAGTTCCTTCGGCCCATGAACCCCGAAGGCCAGGATCAGCTCGATGTCGGCGGTTTTCGACGGGCCCGAAATGAGCAGCATGTTCGTGGGCATGTCGGACGGCCAGTTTCCGGCGGCCATGGCATCGTCCAGCGAGGCGAAAATGTCTTCCGCCCTGAGCACGGCGATGTGGATCGGCGGCACGAGGGACATCAGCCGGGGCTCTGCGGCCGTCGGCCTCAGAATAATGGCCCCCGTGTCCGCGACGGCCCCGGCGGCGGAGGTGACGGCCGCGTCCACGGCGAAGAGCCTCTCCTTGAACGTCTCGACCGGCCCGGCGTAGGCCACGAGCTCGGGGACCCCGGCGGCGTCGGTCTCCCGGGCGTGCTGGAGGGCTTCGCCGATCGCGGTCTGCGGGGCGTAGAGCAGGGTTGCAACGCTTCGCACCGCCAGGATTTCTTTCAGGCGGTCGATCCAGGTTTCGGAGGGAACCCGGTGGACTTCGGCCCGCACCGCCTCCATGCGGGATTTGAGGCGTGCGGCCCGCTCGCCGCGCACCGGCACGGCGGCGGGCGGGGCTGCCGACGGGGGGCGGGGGAGTTCCTGCCGGGGGGCATTGCGCAGTCGGGCGAGGATGCGCTCGCGCGGGGTCTCACTCATCGGCAATCCCCTCCTGCTTCAGTCGGCGGTGCAGGCTCTTGGCGGCAAACTTCGGCTCTTCCCGGAAGCGCATCCAGCGTTCCAGCGGTCCCACCGGCGGCAGGAAATCGCCGATCGCGCCGAGAACGGCACTCATCATCCGGTTCAGCCACGGCCTGGTGTTCACCAGCACCCAGCCCCGCCAGGCGAGCCGCTCCGCCAGGCTGCTGCGGCAGCCGTGGCCGGGGACGGCGCTCGCCGGCGCCCGGGAATAGCTCTCGTCGCGCAGGCGCCGCAGCAGGGCGGTGATCGGGATCTTGACCGGGCAGACCTCCTCGCAGGCCCCGCACAGGCTCGAAGCGGTGATGAGCGGTGCGGCCTTCTCCAGCCCCTCGACCTGGGGGTTGAGGATCTT
>DATITS010000153.1:0-9121 GCA_035467535.1 Desulfobacterales bacterium | reverse complement strand
TGATCCTCGCCCACACGATCAAGGGCAAGGGCAACCGCGAGACCGAGAACCTCGTCGACTGTCACAACGTCAAGGTTCCGGACGAGGCGACCTACGGTCGCATCATGTGCGGCCTGGAATGCAAAATGGATCTGCCCTACTGATGAAGGAATGGAGCCGATGAACTATCACGAGAAGGAGATGCGCGTGATCTACGCGCTGACGCTGAACGAACTGATCGCACGCAACCCGAACGTTCTATGCCTCGAGGCGGACTTGAGCAAGGCGGACGCCACGATCCCCGAGGTCTCCACCAAGAACCCCCGCAACTTCATCAACTGCGGGGTCCAGGAAGCGAACATGATCGGGGTTGCGGCCGGGCTGGCCAGGGAGGGCAAGATCCCCTTCTGCGCGACGTTCACGGCCTTTGCCACGCGCCGGGCCTACGACCAGATCACCATCAGTGTCGCCTATGCCAACAACAACGTCAAGGTCGTGGGCAACTCCCCGGGCATCACCCAGGGGCCGAACGGCGGCACTCACATGTGCTTCCAGGACCTTGCGATCATGCGGGCCATGCCCAACCTGCACGTCTACAGCCCCGCGGACGCCAACGAACTGCGGGCGGTGATGTTCCACATGGCCGACCACCACCAGCCGACCTACATGCAGCTGGTGCGGCCGAAGATGCCCAAGCTCTTCGATGAAAACTGCGGCTTCGACCCGCAGCGCGCCGTGCGTCTGCACGAGGGAGCGGACGTGACCCTGGTCTCGACCGGGTTCATGACCCGCTTTGCGCTGGATGCCGCCCGCGGGCTGTCGGCCGAGGGGCTGAAGGTCGACCTGCTGCATTACCCGTCGGTCAAGCCCTTCGACGCGCAGACGCTTGTCGAATCCGCGCGGCGGACCGGCGCCGTGGTCACGGTGGAAAACCAGAGCATCATCGGCGGGCTGGGAAGTGCGGCCTGCGAGGTGCTGAGTGAACAGCACCCGGTCCGGGTGAAGCGGCTCGGCATCCCGGATCATTTCGGCGAGGTGGCGGACCAGGAGTACCTGTTCGACAAGCACGGCTTCGGCCCGCAGCACATCGCCAAGGCGTGCCGGGAGCTGGCCCGCGCCGCCGCCTGACGCAACCCTGCGCTGAACCCATGACACCCTCCGCACCCGAGAAGCCCGGCGCAGCGCCCTGGCGGCGAACGCTTTACATCCTGGTGTTCACCCAGATGATCACAGGGGTGGGTTTTTCGAGCATATTCCCCTTCTTGCCCCTTTACGTGAAATCGCTGGGCGCGGTCACGCCGCTTGGAACCGACCTGCTTTCCGGTTTGGTGTTCTCAGCCCAGGCCTTCACCATGATGATCGCTTCGCCATTTTGGGGGGCGCTCGCCGACCGCTGGGGCCGCAAGCTGATGGTGGAGCGGGCCATGTTCGGCGGGGCGGTGATCCTGCTCTTGATGGCCTTTGTCCGTTCCGCCGAGGAGCTGGTGGTGCTGCGTACGATTCAGGGGCTGATCACGGGCACCATCGGTGCGGCCAATGCCCTGGTGGCCTCGCAAGTCCCGCGGGAGCGCACCGGTTATGCCATGGGGCTGCTCCAGGTCGGCATGGGGTGCGGGGTCGGTCTCGGCCCCGTCATCGGGGGGGCGCTGGCCGATGCCTTCGGATACCAGGCGGCGTTCTACGTCACCAGCGCGCTGCTGGCGATATCGGGGACCATTGTTCTCTTCGGCGTTCATGAAAACTTTGTTGCGCCGGAGACCGCCGGCGGCCGGCGGCCGGGTTTCAGGTCGGAATGGCGCCACATATTTGCAGCCCCGGGGGTTCTTGCCACCTACAGCCTGCGTTTCACGGACTCCATGGTTCGCATGCTGTTCATCCCGATTCTGCCCCTGTTCGCGCTGGAGCTGATCGCGGAGGCCACAGGGGTGAACAGCTTCACGGGTCTCGTCATCGGCTCCGCGGCGGCGGCCGCCGCTGTGTTCGCCGTTGTCTTCGGGCGGTTGGGCGACCGCATCGGTCACCGGTGGATCGTGATCACCTGTTCCGTGTTGGGGTGTGGCTCTTTCCTGCTGCAAAGCATGGCGACGAACGCATGGTATTTTCTCTTTCTGCAGGTGGCGGCCGGCATGGCCCACGGGGGCGTCATCACCGGCGTCAGCGCCTTGCTTGCGCGGTACACCGTGTGCGGCGAAGAGGGCTCCGTCTACGGGCTGGACAACTCCATCAACGCCGGTGCGCGTGCCCTGGCGCCGATGATCGGTGTGTCGGTTGCCATGTGGTTCGGTTTACGCGCGGTTTTCAGCACAGCCGCCTTGCTGTACCTCATCGCCGCGCTGCTGGCCCTGCGCGGGCTGCCGCGTGCCGCCACTCTTTGCAAACCCGACGCAGCGAACCGATGAGGCGTTTGTCCGAAGGCGGGGAAGTTGCTCGTCGCCGTACCCTTGTTCGACCCCTGAAACCCTAAAAAAGGTGTCATTCATGAAACCAGCCGATGCTAAGGAAAAACCCATGTTCACCCTGATCACGGGCGGGTCCGTTTACGCGCCGGACAAGCTGGGCCGGAAAGAGATCCTGATCGCAGGGGGGGGCATCGCCCGGATCGCAGAGCGGATCGATCTGCCGGCCGAATTCAAACCCAGAGTCATCCGTGCCACGGGCAAGACGATCGTGCCCGGACTGGTGGATCTGCACGTGCATCTTCTGGGCGGCGGCGGCGAAGCCGGCCCCTGGTCGCGCACGCCGGAGATCAGCCTTTCGAAAATCACCCGCGCCGGCGTGACCACGGTGGTGGGGCTTCTGGGGACCGACGACGTCTCGCGTCGGCCCGAAACCCTGCTCGCCAAGGCCATGCAACTCGAGCAGGAGGGGGTTTCGGCCTACATCTACAGCGGCTCCTATCAACTGCCGCTGGCGACCATCACGGGCAGTCTGAGAAAAGACATCGCGCTCATCCCCAAGGTCGTGGGCGTGGGCGAGGTGGCCGTCTCCGACCACCGCTCCTCGCAGCCGAGCTTCGAGGAGCTCTGCCGCATCGCGGCCGAGGCGCGGGTCGGCGGCATGCTCGGCGGCAAGGCCGGACTCGTGCACCTGCACATGGGCGCCGGCTCCCGACGGCTGGACCCCGTGATCCGCATGGTGCAGGAGACCGAGATTCCCATCGGCCAGTTTCTGCCGACGCACCTGAACCGCACGCGTTCGCTCATGGAGCAGGCCATCGAATTCGCCAAGCTGGGCGGCAACATCGACATCACCGCCTCCGGCAAGGACCTGCACTTTCACCCCACGAGCGTTGAAGCCATCCGCATGGCATTGGATGCCGGCATATCGGTCGACCAGATCAGCCTCAGCTCGGATTCCAACGGGTCCATGCCGGTCTTTGACGAAAAAGGCAACGTGGTAAAGCTCGGGGTGGGTGACATCCAGTGCATGTTCGACGACTGGCAGCTGCTCGTGAAGACCGGGCTGTCGCTGGAGGAGAGTCTGAAGATCGTGACCGCCAACCCGGCCAAACGCGTCGGCTTGTTTGAAAGCAAGGGTGGCCTCGCGCCCGGCAAGGATGCGGACCTGCTGATCCTGGGGCCGGATCTCGAGATCGACTCGGTTATCGCCAAGGGCCGGTTGATGGTGCACGAGCAAGAGATCATCGTCAAGGGGACCTTTGAGGGATGAAAGCCAAAGAAAAAGCGCTATGTCATCGGGGTCCAGTGGCACCCCGAGGGGACCTGGCGGGATGACCCCTTTTCGAAGAAGCTCTTCCGGTCCTTCCTGCGAGCCGCCGGCGAATTGTCGTAAAGACGTAATCCACTTTTTTCTGAACGAAGGCCCCCTGTCACACCGACACGTTGTTTTAAGCGTCTAATAATCTCCGCTGTAACAGCGACTGCATGTCACGACGGCCATCGACAATCAGCAGAACATAGACGTTCTTATCCATGGCTCGATAAATGATACGGTAAGGTTTGAAAAAAATTTCGCGATATTCACGAATCCCGAGCGCCAGCAGCTCCTTGGGATACGCACCCCGCTCTGGGAATTCGGACAATTTGGAAAACGCTTTTTCGATCTGTTCCAAAACGTAGCCCGCTTTTCGAGGTGCATCATGCAGAGCGATGTAATCATAAAGCTCGTCGAGATCACGTGCTGCATCGTTGGTCAGCAAAACCTTGAACGGCATCACCGAACCTCCCGCCGTTCGCGAAGACGCTTGATGACATTCTCGGCGGGTAAGACGTTGCCTTCCTCAACCTGGCGCATCCCGAGTGCCAGGATTTTTAAGAGCGCTATTGTGTGCTGGGTTTGCTCGTAGCTTTCGATGTCTTGTATGACCACCTTGGCTTCGCCATTCTGGGTAATGACCATCGGTTCTTGTTGTTCGGCCAGGTTTCTTACGATTTCGGCGGCATGGGCCTTCAGGTAGCTGATGGGCCGAATCTGGCGTGACAGTTTCATGAGGACACCTCCATTCCTGAAATAAGACTTAATTTAGTCCATAAACAGGTCTACTGTCAAGGCCGCGGCGGCGACCCGGTTACGCTTGTGTATAGAAGTGGTTTCATAACCTCGGATCACACCTGAAGGCAAGGCGCAGGCCGATTCGAAAGCGCAGCATACACGGCAGTATGTGAGCATTTCGGGAGGCCTGCAACGCCGCCATCGGGGGTCAGACGGGGTTAGGAGACCACTTCTACGCTGTAACCTTTCCTTTTAAGCCATCCCTTCCAAAGCCCTCCGCAATGATCTTGCCGCCCAGCGTTCGGAGGGCCGGGATGCCCCATCCTCCCATGTTTCTTAAAAATATTATTTCGTTTAAGCTGGTTATATCATCCACAAATGACAACGTTGGGACAATAGTGATTCTTTTTGACACTTGACAGGCTTGGTAATAGATCCTAATTTTTTCCCCGGTAATGGGAAAATCCTTATTCCAAGCAAGAAGATGGGGGTTTGATGTCGGAAGGTTTGGCCAACCCTCCTTACGCCATACAGCTTAAGCCCGTCCGTTTCCTATACTTCGATGCAATACCCGGGCGACCTCGATTATTTCTTGGGGTTGCCCGTTTTCGTTTATGCAACTCAGAAGCGAAAGACCTTGGCAACTAATTGAGGTCCTAAATGATTACCTACTCAGTGAACGAGGCTTCACGCATATTGGGAATTGAAAAATCAAGAGTCCGAGATTGGATAGTGAAAGGTTTTATTATCCCATCTTGGCATAAAGCGATGGCAAGAGGTGACAAAAACCTGCTGACCTATGACGATTTGTGTTACGTGTATTTGTTCCAACAACTATTATCCATGCGACTTCATAGCACTTCTATTTCTTTTGTCATTCGTGAAATTGGAAAAGCGGGTTTTTCCGAAAATTTGGAATCCAATTCTAGGTATGTGGTTTGGGATACTAAAAATCCCAAGGAGGGAGGAAACATAGCGATATCCACTCAATTACCGACTTCCATGATAGACACGTTGATTGTCGGTGATCGGAGAGTCGTCCCTAGAAGCTCCCGCCAAATGCTGATAATTGACTTGGTGGAAGTTAAAAAGGAAGTTGATCATAAAAGGAAAAAGAGAGGGGGCTAAGCTTCGCCTTAAGGTTTTCTATATGCTTCGGGCTTGATGCCGGTCGCCTCAGCTATCCAGGGAATCGACTTGCGCCAGCTGCGGAAACAACTTCATCCAGACCAGAACGACGATGATCGTGCCGATGCCGCCGATCAGAACCGCCGGGACGACGCCGAACCAAGCGGCGGTTGCGCCCGACTCGAACTCCCCCAGCTGGTTTGAGGTTCCGATGAACATCGCGTTCACGGCGCTGACGCGCCCGCGCATCTCATCCGGCGTTCTGATCTGAACCAGAGATTGCCGGATAACGACGCTGATCATATCGGCTGCCCCCAGAATCGCCAGCGCGCAGAGGGATAGGGAAAACGACGTCGACAGCGCAAATACGATCGTAGCCATGCTGAAGATGGCCACGGCGCCGAGCATGATCTTTCCCACGCGGCGTTGAAGGGGGAAACGGATCAGGGCCACCGACATCACCAGCGCCCCGACGGCCGGGGCCGAGCGCAGAAGACCCAATCCCCAAGGACCCGTCAACAGGATGTCCTTTGCATAGATCGGGAGCAGGGCGGTGGCCCCGCCGAGGAGCACGGCAAAGAGATCGAGCGAGATGGCGCCGAGAATTTCCGGTCGGCTGCGGATGTAGTCGATTCCGGCGAAAACCGACCGGAGCGTGACCGGCTCGCGCCGGGATGCGGCCCGCGGGATGCGGATCCGATAAATGAATACGCCCGCCGCGAAAAACAGAACGCCCGATGTCAAGTACACCGTGCCCGTTCCCATCGCGTACAGCAGCCCCCCCAATGCAGGCCCCACGATGGATGCGGTCTGAAGTGCCGAAGCCGACCCGGTGATCGCTCGCGGGATGAAAGGGGCGGGCACCAGCCCGGGCAGGAGCGCTTGCATGGTGGGCATCTCGAACGCACGCGCTACTCCGGCGGCCAGTACAATAACGAGAATGCTCTCCTTGCTCTGCCAGCCGCCGAAGCTGGCCACGGCCAGGGCACATGCCGCAAGCCCCTGCACGGTCTGGCAGAGGCACGTAATCAGGCGGCGATCATAACGGTCTGCAACCTGGCCCACCACAAGCGTCAAGAGGAACAACGGCAGGAACTGCGCGAGCCCGACGAGACCCAGATACCAGGCGCTGCCGGTGAGCTCATACATCTGCCATCCCACGGCGACACCTATCACTTGGTAGGCGAGCGAGGTCGATATGCGCGCGCACAAAAACAGCGCGAAAGGCCTATGCCGCAGCAGGGATGACGTTTGAACCGGCTTGAAGGATGGCGGGCGCACCGCAGGTCTATATCACTAATCCGGACATTTCACGAGTCGAGGTGGCTGCAGCCGCAAGGCGTCGGGCCATGAAGCTGTACTATGGTAGCGGACGGATGACGGTGTTTGCGTTCTGCACGACGCCACATTGGGTCGCCCCCCTTGCAGGAAGCCGACATTCCCATTGCCGCGGCGGGGCTCTTGCCGTCAGCGGCTGCGCTGGATCCTGGGGTTGAGTTCTTCGCGTAGCCAATCGGCGAACAGGTTGAGCCCCAGCACGAAAATAACCAGTACGGCACCCGGAAAGACGATCAGCCACCAGTTCCCGGCATAGATGAAGTTCTTGCCGCTTGCGATCATCATCCCGAGCGAGGGTTTGGTGATGGGGACCCCCACGCCCAGAAAGCTCAGGGTCGCTTCCAGCATGATGATGGCGGCCAGGTCCACGGCCATGATGACAAAGATGGGCGGCAGCGCGTTGGGCAGAAGATGGATGAGCAGGAGGTGGACGTCGGTGGCGCCGGTGGCTTTGGCGGCCGTGACGTACGCCTCCTCTTTCACTTCCAGGACACTTGCCCGCATGGTCCGGGCATAGCGAACCCAGTCGGCGATGCAGATCGCCAGGATGACGATCCCCACGCCGCTTTGTTTGAAAAGACCCAGGAACAGAATGGCCAGCAGGGTGGTGGAGAACGCAAATACGGTGTCGGCCGTGCGCATGGTGACGGCATCCAGGATGCCGCCGTAGTAGCCGGCGAGCAACCCGATGATCACCCCGAAGGAGCCGGCCAGCAGCATGACGCTGAACCCCACGGTCAGCGAGGTGCGCAGGCCGTAGATGATGGTGCTGAGGATGTCGCGGCCCTGCTCGTCGGTTCCCAGCAGGAATTCGGGGTCACCGCCTTCCTCCCAGGCCGGCGGTTTGAGCGAGTCGCCGAGTTCCACCGTCTTCAGGTCATACGGGTCGTGGGGGGCGATGAGCGGCGCCAGCACGGCCGCGGCGGTGAACACGATCATGATGACCGCCCCGAGGATGGCCGCGGGGTCGCGGAACAAATCATAGAGGAAACGGTTTTTCCGCTGGGACATGGGGCGTCGCTCATCCGTATCGGATCTTGGGGTTCAGGAGCGCATAGAGCAGGTCGACGATGATGTTGATGGTCAGAATGAACACGGCGACCAGGGAAATATAGGTGACGATGACCGGCTGGTCGGATTCGTAAAGAGAGGTGAGCAGCAGGTTGCCGAGGCCCGGCCACTGAAAGATGGTCTCGGTCACCAGCGAGAAGGCGATGAGGTCGCCGAATTGCAGCCCGGCCACGGTGACCACCGGGATCAGCACATTGCGCAGCGCATGCTTGAACACCACCCGGGCCGGGGAGAGCCCTTTGGCCCAGGCGGTCTTGATGTACTCGGTGGTGAGCACCTCGCGCATGCCCGAGCGGGTCAGCCGCAGCAGAACGGCGAGCTGGTACATGCCGAGGGTGAAGGCCGGCAGGATGAGGTGCTGCAGGCCATCCAGGCTGAGGAAGTTGGTGCTCCACCAATCCCCCAGATTGACCGTCTCTCCCCGGCCGAAAGGCGGCAGAATTCCGAACTGGACGGCAAAGACCATGATCAGGACGATGCCGATCAGGAACGTGGGGATCGAGATGCCGCCGAGCGAGCCGGCCATGACCGCCCGGCTCAGCCAGGACCGGGGGTTGGCGGAGACGAGGACACCCAGCCCCACGCCGACCGTGAACGCAAAGACCATGGCCGAGGCGGCCAGCTCCGCCGAGGCCGGGATCCGCTCCACGATCAGGCCCAGCGCCGGCAGCCGCGTCTCGTAGGAGATGCCGAAGTTGCCGTGCAGCGCGTTGGTCAGGAAGCGCCAGTACTGGACATAGGGCGGCTGATCCAGGCCGAAAATCTTGCGGATCTCATCGCGCTCGGCCTCCGTGGCATACTGCCCGGCCATGGCAATGACCGGGTCTCCCATGTAGCGGAAAATGATGAAGCACACAAACGAGACCGCCAGAAGGACGATGACTCCCTGGATGAGGCGGCGTGTCAGATACGTGAGCATGGGCAGCGCAACTGAGTTGGGCGTTGCAGGGGAAACCCGCTCCAGCGGGCTTCCCCCGGGGGGTTACTTTTTCGACATTTCCTTGAAAACGAACCACTGGTCGGGCCGCGGGGTGAACTGCAGGCCGTTTTTCTTGGCCACCGCGTAGAGATCCATCTGGTAGTGCAGCGGGATCACGCGCACGCGCTCCATGGCCATCTTGTTGGCCTCCTGGAGGGTCTTGACGTACTGGGC
>DATITS010000152.1:0-5588 GCA_035467535.1 Desulfobacterales bacterium | reverse complement strand
TTTTAACGCTTCTTCATTTCTTTTCCGCCTTCGGCGGTATCCCCTGCTTTTTCAACTGCTGGATCATTTGATCCACGGACATGCCGCCCGGAAAGGCCGCCACGGGGTTGATGTCGAGCAACCCCTCCCAGGCGCGGATGGCGCCCGCCGGGTCCTGGAGGTCGTGGAGCAGCACAATGCCCTTGTTGAGCCGGGAGACTTCGTGCTTCGGGTTGACCGCCGTGGCCTGATCGAAGGCCTTGACGGCCTCATCCGAGCGCCCCGCCTTGCGATACATCACCCCCATGTCGGTCCAGACATCGGCGTTGTCGGGTTTGAGCTCGAGGGCCTTGCGGTAGGCCTGGATGGACTTCTCGTATTGGTCGACGTCGAAATAGAGGTTTCCGAGTTCGATCCACGCCGTCAGATTCGAAGGATTCTGCCGGGTCTCATTTTCAAGGGCTGCGGCCTGTGCCGGCAGCTCTTTCGGGGCGGTCGGCATTCCCGCCGGCGCCCCCGCCACACTCGGCCCGGATTTGTAGACGCCGAAAAACACTCCCCCGAAAAAACCGACCGCCAGCGCCAGGAGCGCGATCAGCAGGGCCGTCTCCTTGCGCATGTAGTGGCTGAGGTCCGCTGCCACGGGTTTGGCCATGAAGTCCTCTTTTCTTGATGGCTTCGTAAAAAGCCCCATTTCGGCGTTGCGCTTCATCCCGCTGTCGCTACAGCGTACTGCCGGGTCGCTGTAGAGCCGCGCCTCCGTCCGTGATCCGGCGTTGCCCTCCGTTTGGAACTGCTCACATACGAAAAGTATGCTGCGCTTTCCAAAGCGTCGGGCGCCTTGGCTGACGGCCCGATGCTTGCTTTAAAGCGACCCGGGGCGCCTCACGCCACGGGATTGTTTGCTTTCGCAAACGTAACGATGCCAGCACAGACGTGCTTTTGTCTTTTCGGCCGCTGGCCGAAAATCCAAGCCACCCGCGCGGCGGGTGGTCGTTAGTGCGCGCGCCTTGAACTTGGGCTTTTTACAAAGCCATCGGGTAGGATGATTTATTATGAGTCCATCTTTCCTGGCCCTACCTCCATATCACCTGCGGTGGGCCGATGGGATGAATGGTCGGAAAATAAGCGTAACCCGCATGAAGTCAACGACCACAGTTCAGGGAATGCGGTCTTTTTGTAGGATTCGCTCGCTTTCCCCGCCGCAGGCGGCGGGGAATTAGGCTCGTTTTCGCGGTTCAACAGCCTGTTAGCGCTGGACGACCTGGCTTGTAATCCCCTGCGCCGCAAGCTCGTGCTGGAGTTTCTCGGCCGCCGGCTTGGCGAGAAAGGCCCCGACCACGAGCTGGACGGAGTTTTTCGGTCCTTTGACCGTGTAGGGGAAATGGCCGAGCTTGCTCAGACGCGCAGTCATCTCGGCCGCGCCCGCCTCGGAGGGATATGCGCCGACAAGGTTGGTGAAGGGCGTCTTGACCACAACCGCATCCGCCAAATTGAGCTCCTTCTTGGTGCGAGAGGCCTCGTCCAGGCTCTTGAAGGAACCGGTGAGGGTCCGCCACCAGGTGCCTTTGCCGCCGAGGTCGGTCTGAACCACATAGGGTGTCAGCCCGGCCTGGCGGTAGCTGGGCAGCCCCGCCACGGCATTTTCCCTGTCGCGGCAACTGGACAGCAGGATGGAAAACGGCGCGGCGATGCGCTCGGTTTTGGCCCTCTCATCCGGTTTTGCGGGCTCAGGTTTCACCGGCGGGGGGGGTGCAGCGTAGGCGACGGGCGGTTCTGCCGGGGGGGACGGAAGATGGACGACTGCCGGCGGTGGCGCGGTTTCGGCCGGTTTTTCCTCTCGGGCCGGCGGGAGCGCCTCCGCTGCTTTCGGCGGCTCCGGCGCCGGGGCGGGGGACGGCGGTAGCTCGGGCGTAGGCGGCGCCTGCGGGAGTTTCTTCCGGACCATCGCCGGCGCGGCACCCTCAGCCGGATTGGCCGCACTGCCCGCCGGCGGGGAAAGCTTCTGCCTGACAACCACTGGTTGGGGCTGCCCCGCTTGCGCCCGGACTTCCTTTCGGCTCCCGCGCGAACTTTGCATCATGTTGCCGGCCTGCCAGAGCGCCCCGAGAATCAGGACGATCAGCAGCACCACCAGCGTGACCAGTCGTTTCTTTCTTCCGGAATCAGTCATGGCGCACACTCTCAGGTGACCTGCTAAAAAATGGTTAAACCGGTTCCAAATCGTTAAATCCTATATCTCAGCTTCACAACCCGGTCAAATCCATTCTTGTGGCAAGTATCCGGAAACTGGTGTATAAAGCAAAAATGAATTTCTGCAGCCATTGCGGCAGCCGTTTGACATATGGGAGACCCCGGGGAGACGACCGGGACCGGTTCTTATGCGCCGCCTGCGGGGTGGTCCACTATCAGAACCCCCGCGTGGTGGTCGGCTGCATACCGGAGCGCGGTGAGCGGGTCTTGCTCTGCCGCCGGGCCATCGATCCCTGCTGCGGGAAATGGACGCTTCCGGCCGGCTACCTCGAAAACGGGGAGACCGTGGCCGCCGGGGCGGAGCGCGAAACCTGCGAGGAGGCCGGGGCTCGCATCCAGTCCTTGGTGCCCTATCGCATGTTCAACATCTGCCACATCAACCAAATCTATTTCATGTTCCGGGCGCAGTTGACGGACGAGGACTTCAAGCCGGGCACAGAAAGCCTGGAGGCCGGGCTGTTCACCGAGGCCCAAGTCCCGTGGGAGCAGATCGCTTTCCGGGTCATCACGGAAACCCTGCGGGCCTACTTCCACGACCGCTCCGCCGGGACTTTCCCGTTCGCCGTCGCCGACATCCTGCCCGCCCCGGACCAGGCCAGGCGCATGCTATGACACAGATGAAGATCCAACCCGAATACGGCGTTGCCCGCCGGCAACGCGCGGGCAAACCCGGCGCCAACGCCGGCGGCGGGATGTCCGCGAGCGCGCGGGCGGCCCGGATCGCTCTCGCGGTGCTGATCGGCCTTGCCGGCCAGTTCCTCACCGGCTGCGGCGAGAACCCGGAACCGCCTGCCAAACGCGGCACGACTCCGCCCAGCGAAACCTTCACCTTTTTTGACCTGGGCCGGAACTCCCAGTTTTCCCAGAAAATTCGCGACAGCCTCGCGGAGTGGTTGGGAAACGACGCCATCGAGCACCGCAGTATCCTCAACCTCGAAACCAACTACCGCGGATTTCTGCGAGCCCATCTCCCGGAAGTGGATCGGCTCAATCGCCGGCTGAACTACCTGCCGGGAGAACGCGTGGATCATGGCATGGTCAAGCTCATGTACCGCTACGCGCGCACGAAAAACGCCCCCTTTGATTACATCGAACTCGTCTTTGCCGAGCCCTCCCGCAAACCCATCTTTTTCCGCATCCGCTTCAAGGAAGACGATGCCGGCACCATAGACGCCTTGAAGGCAAAATACGGCCCGCCGGAAATCGTCGACTGGGAGCAGGAAGACGGTCAGTCCCTGGTGTGGCGCAAAGACTCCGACGTGCTCATGGTCTCCCGGGTGCCGGACCGGTTCGGCGTCCCCGATTATCACATCGCCATCTATTTCACCGCCAACCTCGAAGAGATGATCGACGTCGAAGAACGCGAGCGGGAACAAAAAACCGGGGAGAGCAAGGCGGCCGGCAAGACCGCCTTCTAGCAGATGGCCCCGCCAGCCTTTCACACGCCTTGAAGTTGTGGTAGAATGCCGGCAGAAGAATTCGCGGCAACCGCCATGGCGCTGGGTTCAGGCCGGCCGGTTATTCGGTTATGGAGACAGTGATAAAAGACACCTCACAACGATCGGGGGCGGTGGACAGGCTCAGGGAGATGATGCTCCGGCTACTGGAACGACTGCTGTTCTGGCGCAGGTTCACTCCACGCCGGCTGGCCAACATCATCGAGGCCCACCAGCTGTGGTTCAACTCCCGCCAGAAGCAGGGCGTTCGGGCGATCCTGAGCGGGGCCAACCTCAAGGGCGCCCGCCTGGCGGAAACGAATCTGCGGGGGGCCGATCTGAGCGGGGCCAACCTGAGCGCGAGTGTGCTGAACATGGCCGACCTGCGGGAGGCGGATTTGAGCGGCACGAACCTGCAACAGGCCGAATTGCGCGACGCCGACCTGAGAGAGGTCAACCTCAGCCAGTCGAACTTGACCGATGCGGACCTGACCCGTGCCAACCTGATCATGGCCAACATCAGCCGTGCAGGGCTGCAGGGGTGCATCCTCCGGGATGCCAATCTCTTTCGCACTTACCTCAAAGGGGCCGATCTCGCCAGCGCCGACCTGCGGGGGGCCGATCTGCGGGAAGCGAACCTGAGCCAGTCGGACCTGCACCACGCCGACATGGGCCGCACCAATCTGATCATGGCGAACCTGAGCCTGGCGAACCTGAACACGGCCGACCTGAAGCACGCCCTCCTATTCCGCGCCTACCTCCGGGGGGCCGACCTGCGGCGAGCCGACCTGCGGAACGCAGACCTGTCCGGCGCCAACCTGCGCGAGGCCAACCTGCGGGACGCCCTGCTCACATCCGAGCAACTGGTGTCGGCCATCATCGATGAAACCACCACCCTTCCGGACGGCTCGAACCAGAAGGCCGTCTGAGAAAGTATCATCCATCATGGGGCAGACTATCTTTCACAGTTATTACCCCGGGGTGGTGGGTCGAATCACCGAGGTCCATGCCGTCTACTACCACACGCACTGGGGCTTTGACGCCAGTTTCGAATCCCAGGTCGGCCGGGAGCTTTCCGACTTCGTCGCCGCTTTTGACGCCAGCCGCGACGGGCTGTGGGTGGCCGAACATAACGCCGGGTTTGCCGGAGCCGCCGCTGTCGACGGCCGCCGTGCCGCCGTCGACGGCGCGCGGTTGCGGTGGTTTATCGTCATCCCGGAGTTCCAGGGCCGGGGCATCGGAACGGAGCTGGTCTGCCGGACGGTTGCCTTCTGCCGGGATAAGGGCTACCCGAAACTATTCCTGTGGACGTTCAACGGCCTGGATGCCGCCCGGCGCGTCTACGAAAAACACGGTTTTCGCCTGTGCGAAGAGCACAACGTCGCCCAATGGGGACAGCACATCCGCGAGCAGAAATTCGAACTGGACCTGGGCAGCTGAACATTACATACGATCCCAGCAACATCATTTTAAATCTGGGCTACGTGCCCAATAGAGAAGGAGAATCGAATGAAACGAGCAAAAATGTTGGTGGTGGTGATGGTGGCAGTGCTTCCGTTCCTGGCGTGGGCCGCGGACAAGGCCGCGACGGCGCCCGCGGAGCTGAAAACCTTCCAGGAGAAAATCAGCTACGTGATGGGCCGAGAAATCGGCCAGAGCATCAGCGAGTCGCCCACGCAGATCGATGTCAACGCCCTCACCCGAGGGCTGCAGGACGCCATGAGAAAACGCCCCTCGCTGATCTCGCCCGAGGAAGAGGAGTGCGTGAAGTCGGAGTTCTCGACGAAAATCCAGGAAGAGCAGGCCAAAAAAGCAGCCGCCCTGGCCGAGGAGAACTCCAAGGCCGAAACGGCGTTCCTGGCTAAAAACAAATCGGTGAAGGGTGTCGTCACCACGGCCAGCGGCCTGCAGTACCAGGTG
>DATITS010000151.1:0-6726 GCA_035467535.1 Desulfobacterales bacterium | reverse complement strand
CGACCCGGAAAAAGACGAGCGCCGCAACCTGCCGGCCTCCACCGAGGCGGCGCTGGTGTATCTGCGGGAACTGCGTGAGATGTTCGGGTCCTGGACGCTCGCGGTCGCCGCCTACAACATGGGCGAAAACGGGCTGCGCCGGGAGATCGCCGCCCAGGAGAACTCCGATTACTACCGCCTGTACCTGTCCCTTGAAACCCAGCGCTACGTGTTCCGGATCCTCGCGGCGAAGACCATCCTGTCCGACCCCGGCCGCTACGGGTTTCACCTGGGACCCGACGACATCTTCCCGGCACGCCCGTCCGAACCGATCGCGCTCGACATCGCCCGGGAGACGCCGCTGCTCGCCGTCGCCCAGGCGGCCAACCCCTCCGTCAAGATCATCAAGGACTTGAACCCGGAAATCCGCGGCTACCGCCTGGCCGCAGGGCAGCACCGTATCCTGGTGCCCGCGGGTTCGGCCGGCGGGCTGGTCGAGCGCCTGGCGCAGCTGACGCCCCCGGCGAACGACAAGGAGGATGCGACCGTTTACGTGGTCAGGGAGGCGGACACCCTCTCGGCCATCGCCGAGCGCTTCCACGTGTCCGTGGCGGACATCGTGGGGTGGAACCGCCTGGACACGAAAAAGGCCATTCAGCCCGGCCAACGGCTCGTGATCCGCGTGAAGACGACGGGCAGCCCCGGCAGCAAGCCGGGGCCGTAAAGGCGGCGGTCCGGTTTTTCAGCGGGTGGATGACACGGACGGTCGTGGGTGGCCCGGGAGGGTGACCCGCCGCTTTTCAGCGTCCGGGTGCCGGCGGTAGAAAATGGCAGTGTGCCCGATCAGCCCCGCCAGGCGGCTGTCGGTCTGCGTCTCGATCTCGTCCGCGATACCGGCTTTCAGGCGCCGGTCCTTGAAATCGATGAACTTGAGCTTGATCAGCTCGTGCGTGTCGAGCGCCTCGCGCACGGAATCGAGCACGGCCGGGGTAACGCCCTTGTGTCCGACGAACACGACCGGATTGAGGCCATGCGCCAAGCCGCGCAGGTATTTTGCCTGGGAACTGGTAAGTGGCTGCATATCGAGAAAACCTTCGCAATACGTGTTTTGCAACACCCTGGTAACATCGTTGGGTTGGTTCCGGATGTCTAACACGCTTTCCCCAATTTTCCAACCATCCACCAGAGGTTAAGCCATGCAAAAAACGAATCCCCTGCAAGAGGCTGTTTCCTTTCCGGTCCAGGCCTATCGCCGGCCGAAAGACATCCGCGCGCTGCGGATGGAGAACGTTTCCTTCGCCGGGAGCCCCCGCAAGCACCCCTATGCCCCGGACAAGATCGTGCTGGTGGCCGACCCCTACAGCGCCAATACTTTTTACTTCGAGTTCGAGAGATCCGACGTCGCGTTTGCGGAAGAGCTCCCGAGCATCACGGACATGGATGGCAACACCCTCACCATGGTGCGGATCTGGGTAAAGAAGGGCAGTGTGGCCGTGCGCTGCACGCCATTCATCGCGGGCGACACCTATCTCACGTCGGAGTAAGCGGTCCTTTTTATAATTCGCTCGCTTTTGCGGTTCATGCTGGGGCCAAGCGGGGTTCAGCAGGTGCTGCGCCGCTGCACGCGCATGGATAGCGGTCGGGTCATGCGAGGATCGACGTGGGTGAAATCAGAATTTGATGTCCAACTGGATCCCCACGTCTTCCAGGCCGCTGCTGCGCCGGGCAGGGTCCTCCCCCGTTCTCGTGTCCGGGCTGTAGGCGTGAGTGCCCCACAGGGAAAGGCGCATCGAGTCGGACAACGTGTAATGCAGCCCCAGGGCGAAGTTGAGTGTCTGCCAGTCCGGCGACATCGCCGTGGGGTTCTGGACCAGGTTTTCCTGGTTGTTGGCATGGGCGCCCATGAAAACGGCCATCTTGGTGGACGGCAGGACCATCCATGACTCCAGGCCGATCTTTTGACGTTGATCGCGCTCACGGCCCGAACGGTCACCGGCACTGTCGATCTGGGTCACCGACGGTGAAAATTTGAACCATTCCGACGGCGTCAGGATAGCGGCCAGGCGGAAACCGCCCTCTGATTCTTTCGACTCGGGCAACGTCGAGGATACGATCGCTGGACTGTCAGCGGACGGGTCGCTGTCCGAGAGGGTTCTCTGGAAAAAGCCGCTCAGGGCCAACTCCAGGGAGTCGTTCACCCGGACGCCCGTTTCCAGGGTGCTGAGCATGCCGCCGGTGCCGAAGCCGGAGAACGCAAATGACGCCGAATCCCGCGCCAGGTCTTTCTCGAAACCCGCGACGTCTTCCGGTTCCTCAACCAGCTCCAGGCCGCGAAAACGCTTGGAGAACATGAAACGCGATTTCCAGTAGCTGTCGTCGAGCTTGGAGATCGTGACCCCTTCCGTGCGCGCCGCGTGCAGGAAGTGTCCGCCTGCAAGATACATCCCGACGTGATTGACCCGTTTGCGGTTTTGACCGAAGAAGACCAGATCCCCGGTCTTGAGTTCATCGCGGGCAACCGTGTCTAAGTTTCCAAGCCGGCTCTGTTCGGAGGAACTGCGCGGCAGGCTGATCCCGAACATGTCGGAATACACTTTTTTGACCAGGGCCGAACAGTCGATCCCCGCGGGGCCATCCCCCCCCAGGCGGTAGCTGATTCCAAAAAACTTGCTGATTTCATTTTCGAGGCTTTCCGGCAGTTCTGGGGAAATCTCAGCCGTGATGGCCTGGGCCTTGGCGACTGTTTTCGCGGCGACGGCCGCTTTGGTTCCGGATTTGGGTTTACCTTTGGCGGCGGTGGTCTTGCTTTTTAAAGGGGCTTTCGCCGGGGGTTTGGCCTTGGCTGGTGCGGTCACTTGGGGTTTGGCTTTGGGTGGTGCTGGCACTTGGGGTTTGGCCTTGGCCGGCGCCTTATTGACGACCGCGCAACTGGGCGGATTCGTTTCTGACGGCTTATCCGGGGCGGCGAATGCCTGCCCGGTAAAATATGCCAACACAAAAAGGCAACCGGCCAGAATCAGCCCGTTGCCCCTGGACAACCCGGAACGTTTCGCGAACACAAGTTCGTAAGGCGATGCGCGATGTGCGTCGATCAAAATTCCAAACCTCGGTACTTGAACGTATCGTCCCGAACTGGCGCAGTTGCTTCTTTGCGCCTGGCACCCTCCGATTGGCTCTCGGCGGAAACCCGCCGCCCGATGGGATGTAACCCCTTGCCCCCCGCACCTGCCGCAACCGGGAGCGTCACCTGCGCTCCACGCTGTGGCATGCCCGAGGTTCTGCCTTTTAGCCTGACGGCCGGGACGGTGTCAATATTTTTCTTATCCCGTCGGCGTTTCCGGACCAAAACCATGCAAACCCAATGCCAAAAAATGCATTTATACAGCGATCTATTAAATAATCAGTGAGTTAGGATTTACGGCGCAGCTTTCTGTGCCCAGGTCCGCCTTACACATCGGTATGTCGGCAGACAATTTCCCGGCCGCCGCGGAACTTATTGCCGCCGGTTCAGCGCGGATGTCGCAAAGCGGCAGATTGCGGATACCGCTGAAATCAGGTCCACTGAAAATGTCCGACACCCCCCCAAAAAAAGAGGCCGGCAAAGCCGGCCCCGGAAATGTCTGGCTCCCCGAGCAAGACTTGAACTTGCAACCTAGTGGTTAACAGCCACCCGCTCTGCCGATTGAGCTATCGGGGATCGTAAAACTTTAAAAAAATATTCGATAACCGTTTTTCTGTCAACACAATTTTTAAAAGACACCCATTTCAACGGTCCGGCGGCCCTACATGCGTCCGGAACCCCGACGCGTTACGGTTTGGCCGTCTGGCTGATCCGGATAGAGAGCTCGTCCAGCTGGGCCTGGGCCGGGATGGATGGCGCGCTGGTCAGCAGGCAGGCGGCCTTCTGGGTCTTGGGGAACGCAATCACGTCCCGGATGGAACTCTCGCCGCAAAGCAGCATCACCAGGCGGTCGAACCCGAACGCAATGCCGCCGTGGGGCGGCGCCCCGGAGTCCAGGGCGGAGAGCAGGAAACCGAACTTTTCCGAATACCCCTCCGGGTCCATGCCGAGGGTCTTGAAAACCCGCTCCTGCAGATCGCGCTGGTGGATGCGGATGCTGCCGCCGCCCACCTCGAACCCGTTCAGCACCAAGTCGTACGCGCGGGATTTCACCGTGAGCGGTGCGGCTTCGAGCTTTTCATAGTCCTCTTCGAGCGGCGCGGTGAAGGGGTGGTGCAGGGCCTGATAGCGCTTCTCGACCTCGTCGTATTCGAACATCGGGAAGCGCGTCACCCAGAGGAAGTTGAACCGTTTCGCATCGATCAGGCCGAGCTTCTGTCCCAGATGGTTGCGCAGCTGCCCGAGGGAATCGTTCACGACGGCGGCCTGATCGGCCACGAAGAAGACCACGTCTCCGGGCTGCATGTCGATCCGCTCGGTCAAGGCCTGTTTTTCCGCGTCCGTGAAGAACTTGGCGATGGGCGACTGCCAGCCGTCCTCGCGCACCTTGACCCAGGCCATGCCCTTGGCCCGGTAGACCGCCACAAATGCGGTGAGGTCATCGATTTCCTTGCGCGACAGCTCGCTGCGGCCCTTGGCGTTCAGGGCCTTGACGATGCCGCCCTTGCCCACCGCCTCCGCAAACACCTTGAAACCGCACCCGGCCACGATGTCCGAGATGTCTTTCAGCTCGAGCCCGAAGCGGGTGTCCGGCTTGTCCAGGCCGTAACGCCCAATGGCCTCGTCGTAGGTCAGGCGCGGGAAGGGCGTCGTGAGGTCGAGGTCGAGAATGTGCTTGAAGAGTGCCGCCACCAGGCCTTCGGCCACCCCCATCACGTCCTCCTCGCCCACGAAGGACATCTCGAGGTCGATCTGGGTGAACTCCGGCTGGCGGTCGGCGCGCAGGTCTTCGTCCCGGAAACAGCGCACGATCTGGTAGTACCGGTCGAAGCCGGAAACCATGAACAGCTGCTTGAAAAGCTGCGGCGATTGGGGCAGCGCGTAGAACATCCCCGGGTTGACGCGGCTCGGCACCAGGTAGTCCCGGGCGCCCTCCGGCGTGCTGCGGGTCAGGAAGGGCGTTTCGAGATCCAGGAAACCCAGCCCGTTCAAGGTGGCGCGCACGCTGGCCGCGGCCTGGTGCCGCAGCATGAGATTGCGCTGCAGGCGGGGCCGCCGCAGGTCGACATGGCGGTGTTTGAGGCGTGTCGCCTCGGAGACATCCACGTTGTCCTCAACGAGAAAAGGCGGATTCTGGGCCGGGTTCAGGACCTTCAACTCGGAGACCAGGACCTCGATCGCGCCGGTGGCCAGGTTCGGATTCACCATCCCCTCCGGCCGGTGTCTGACCCGGCCCCGCACCCCCAGCACGAACTCGCTGCGGATGACGTGGGCCTTGGCGTGCACCTCCGGCGCCGTCTCGGGGTTGAACACCACCTGGGTGATGCCCTCGCGGTCCCGCAAGTCGACAAAGATAACCCCCCCGTGGTCGCGCCGCCGCAGCACCCATCCCATGAGCACCACGTCGCTGCCGACCTCCGCCGCCCCGAGCGCCCCGCAGCCATGGGTCCTGCGCATGTCGCCTAGTTTATCTGCCACGCTTTGCTCCTTCCATTATCGCAGAACACGTCTGCGAGCTTCAATCGCTTTTCGTCAGCCGACGCACGGTTTCCATCAGGGTACCGAACGGCACCGGGGCCTGCTCCTTGGTCTGCATGTTGCGCAGAACGGCAACCTGTTCGTCGAGTTCCTTGTCACCGATCATGAGGACGTGAGCCGCGCCCAGCCGGTCGGCGCTCTTCATCTGGCTCTTCAGCCCCTTGTCGCCGAGTTCCATCTCCACCCGGAGGCCTTCCCGGCCCAGACGGCAGCACCACTCAAACGCCAGGGCGCGGCTGCGCTCTCCGAGTGCGGCCAGGAACACATCCGGCCGCGGCTGGTAATCGCCGGCCTGCAGGCCGACGATCTCGGCCAGGCGGTCGAATCCGATGGCAAACCCCGTGGCCGGCAGGTCGGGTCCCCCGAGCTCTTTGACGAGCTTGTCGTAGCGGCCGCCTCCGGCAACCGCGCTCTGGGCCCCCAGCGCGCCGGTCTGGATCTCGAAGGTGGCGCGGGTGTAGTAATCCAGGCCTCGCACCAGGCGCTTGTCGAGGATGTAAGTGATGCCGAGCGAGGTCAGTGCGGCCTGCAGCTCGTCAAAGTCCTTGCGGCAATCGGCACAGAGGTAATCGACAACCGACGGCGCATCGCTTAAGGCCTCCCGGCAGGCCGGTACCTTGCAATCGAGCACCCGCAGGGGGTTGCGGTCCTTGCGCCGCGTACAGTCCTCGCAAAGCCGGTCCCCGACCGATGCCAGCCGCTTCTGCAGCGCGGCGCGAAAATCCGGACGGCAGGCCTGGCAGCCCAGAGAATTGATATGGGCCTCGGCGCCGACGACCTTGAGCCGCTCCAGCAGCCGCAATAGAAGATAAATCAATTGCGCGTCCGCCAGCGGCGATTTGACGCCCAAAATCTCGGCGTCAATCTGGTAAAACTGCCGGTAGCGGCCTTTCTGAGGCCGCTCGCGGCGAAACATCGGGCCGATCACGTACAGCCGCTGGACCGGGTCGGGCGCGTAGAGCTTGTGCTGGATGTAGGCGCGCACGATGGAGGCCGTGGCCTCGGGCCGCAGGGTGACCAGGTCGCCGCCGCGGTCCGCGAAGGTGTACATCTCCTTTTCGACGATGTCGGTGTCCTCGCCGATGCTG
>DATITS010000150.1:0-14716 GCA_035467535.1 Desulfobacterales bacterium | reverse complement strand
GACCGACGCTGCCTGTGCGGAGGTTCTCGAAACCCCGGGGGCGTTGGCGAAGCCGGGGTCTCTTTTGCGGCGGCCCGTGCGGACGGCAGACCCCAGCGGGCCTTTCCGCAGAAACCAAAATTAGAATCGCTCAACTTAGGTAAATTATATAGTCCATTCCCACAATGCCGTTGAAGTTGCCCCAACCCTGATAATCTACTCCCCCGAGATCGTGGTTTCATGTGCCGTTTCGCCAGCCTCTCACTGCGCCGGGTCCCCATAAAGGGCATACGGAGCCCAGAAGAACGGATGCACGTAAGCGGCCCCGGCTTGACCATTGATGAGTTCAAGCTGCGCGTGGCGCAAACTTTCGGCGCGGGAGGCATCCCGGTTCGCCGCCTGGTGGGCGAAGGTCCGCGTAACCAGTTGCTGCGCCGAGAGGCTCTCCACCGCCCAGTGCGTGGCCAGAACGGAACGCGCCCCGGCGAAGAAGAAGGCACGGGCGAGGCCCGAAAAGGCCTCCTGCGCCCGGCCATCCCCGGAGGCGGTATTGCACGCCGACAGCACGATCCAGTCGGCGTTGAACTTCATCGTGAGCACGTCGTCCAGCACAAGCAGAGACGACTCGCCGGGCACACCGGCCGCCATGGCGAGCGCCGGACGGGACAACCCGGGCAGGTCGCCCGGCCTCAAGCCGTGTGTTGCGAAGGCGATCACGCGCCGGTCGGAGAGATCCGTGGTCAGGGCTGCAGCGCGCGTGGCCTGGGCGCCGAATCGGACATCCCGCGCAGGGTCCGCCCCGAGCGCCCTCGCAATGGCGAGGATCTCCTCGCGCGTCTCGGGCAATGCGGTCATGGCCCCGTAATCGGGCGCTTGCTTCACCGTTTGCAAGCCGCGGCCTGGTTTCCAGGGTGTGCTTACGGTGCCGGTACCACCGGCAGGCGCCGAAGCGCTCTTGAAAAGAGGGTCGCCAAAGCCGAAGAACACCCGCTCCGGTTTGGCCCGTTGGCGGCTGTCGCGGAGAGCTCGGAACGTTGCGGCGGTGGCGATTTGGTTGAGCGCCGCCTCGCGCAGTAGCCATCTCGCCTTCGCCGCGTCGAACGGGATCTCTGGCGGCTGTGTCGTGAGAACAGCGAAGGGCAGTTGCGCCAGTTCGCTCGCCGTTGCGATCGTCACCACGCGCGGCGACTCGAGTGCCGGCCAGACGGGCGCTATCAGTTCTCGGAACAGTCGGTGGCTCGATGCGGCATCGAAGGCGACCTTTGCCGGGGCGGGGTTTTCCGATAGATCCAGCGTGGCGCGCAGCCGCGACACGAGGTCGCGGACTTCCGGCGCGGTGAGCGCGGCTACCTGGAAAATCGGGCGCCCGCCGGAACCGATGCCCCACACGAAGGTGCCTTGCTCGAAAGGATACAGGCTCACGAACGCCTCGTCCTTCGCCAACAGCCGCGCGAGCTCGCCGAGGCTCGGCGGTTTGGGGTTCACCAGCGCCTGGTATTCGGGAAAGCGGCGGCCGATCTCGCGCTGCATCTCACCGCGCTCCTTTTCCAGCGCCTCATTTTTTTCTCGCAGCTGGTCCAGCGCGGCTTGACGCGCGTGGGCGCGTTCGCGTTCCGCCGCGGCATCCTGCGCGAGCTTCTTCTTGTCCTCTTTCGCAGCCTTCCCGGCCTCAAGCGCCGCCTTCGCGGCCTCAAGCCGTTCCTTTGCTTCCTGCGAGAGGCGCTGATGCTCCGCGTGCTCCCGGTTGAGCTGTGTGAGCGTTTCTCGGGCCTTGATGCGCCGCTCCTGTTCACGGCGCACGAGGGCCTCTAATTCGGGTGTAGAAGCGAGCACCCGCGACGCGCTGTCGATGAGCGCCTGCTGGACCGTGCTCAGCTGCAGCCTGTCTGCCACGCGGAAGGAGAGGTCCACGAGTTCCTCGTCGATGCTGTTGCCATCCTTCGCATGCCGCTCGCGTACAAGTCCCAGGAATCCGCGCAGCGCCTGCGGCAGGTAGAACCCGCGCACCCCGGCCGGCTGGGCATCACCGAACGTGCTCTCCGGCGCGAACACATACGCGAACACGGCCCGATAGTCCTCGAGGGCGAGGCGTTCCGCACCCTGCGCCTGCAGCACGAGGGCCCGCACCGCGCGCGCCTCGATCGTGGACGCGTTTCTTTCTCCATACCAGCGCTGGTGGTGGCGAACCACACCGTCGATCCGTTCGCGCGCCTGGCCGAGCCGACCGTTTTTCAGGTGCAGGAAGGCCTGGAGCACAGGATTGTCGACCAGCGCGCGCGCCTTCCGGTCGTCGGCCGTCGCGGCGCGCATCTCGGCGGCGAGGCGGTCGGCATCCAACCAACGCTCCAAGCCGAAAAGGGCCTGCATGAGCCAGGTCTGCGTGCTGACGATGAACAGCGAGCTTTCCGCTGCCGTGCTGGCCCGAAGGATGGATAGGGCCTCGTTCGCGGCGGCGGCGGCCTCCTCGAACCGGCGCTCGCCGAGCAAGGCCTGTGAGAGTTTTCCGTGCCAGTAGCCCACGGTGACACCGCCCGTGCTCTCCTCGGCTGCGAGCCGCAGCCCGAGCCGCGCGAATCCCTCGGCCTCCTCGTTGCGACCCTGTCTGAAGCAGAGCCAGACCGCAACGCGCATCACGCTATTGCGCGTTCGAATGGCGCCGTCGTACTCCCTGTCCGTTCGCGAGGAACCCGCGGCGGCGCGGGAGCGCTCCACCTCGGCATGGCTCGCCTCGATCGCTCGCCGCATCGCAGCGTGCGCGCCCTCGGGATCGCCCTGGACGTGCAGCACCCTTGCACGCAGGTCTTCCACCAAAATCGCCGTGACCGCGACTTGGTGCGTGCTGCGTGTATCGCGAAGGTTCTTGCCCTCAACCTCCACCTTTTTCAGCATGTCTGCCGCGCGGTCGCGATCACCGAGGGCCACGTAGTCCCGGCCGAGGAGGACGGAAAAAGTGAGACGCTGCAGGGGCGTCGCGGCAGGGTGGCGTACGAGCGACTCCCCCAGCTCCAGCGCTTCCGTCAGGTTGCCGTAACGCATCTCCTCGCGCCACAGGGACCCGATATGCGGCGAGAGTTTGTCGGGCGCCTCGGTCAGCGCGACGAGCCGCCTCAGGGCGTCGAGCCGGATCGCGGCGTCGCCCATCGTGAAAGCGGCTCGCTCGCGGCGTAAGTAGTGCTCGATCTGCTGCCGGCGCGAAGCGTCCGGCGCGAGCCCCTCCGCGAGGATCCGGCGTGCTTCCTCCTCGCCGAGGCGAGGACCGCTCTCCTCGATTTCGTCGGGTTCCTCCTGCGAATGGCCAGGCGGGGGAAGGGCTATCGCGAGACCTGCGATAACGAAGATCAATACAAACAGGCGGTTCATCGGTTTCCTCCGGGCACGGGGCTCATCCGGTGGTGGGTGATAAGAACACCCTGATTCAGATAAAACTCTATAAGCCGAAGGTGATGACGAAATGGAGGAACAACAGCACAAGAGAGGGCCGGGACGCCATCCAAAAAGGAATTGCTTTTTCGTCCCGGCAAAAAAATGGAATAAATGATCTAATTCAACTCAACTATATCTCTGCCAATTGGTAAAAATCAAATTAAATGTGTGCCGCGATCTTATCCGTGAGGGTTTTGAGGAGCCCCGTGTAGAAGTGGTCGGCCTCTGCGATCACTTCAAAGGCGGCCTGCGGGTTCCAGGCGGATCGAACCCCGGCGATTTTTCCCGGGGGGGCGATCTCGTCCCGGCCCCCGGTGACGATCAAGTCCAGGTTTGCGATGGGCGCGGGCGGCCCGAAGTCCATGAACGCCACCGGCGGCGAGACCATGACCATGCGCCGGCAGAAGGCCCCGAGGCCCGCGTTGACCCAGGCCCCGAAAGAATAGCCCGCCAGATCGAGGTCCGTCATTCCCAGGTCGGCCGCCCAGGCGAGGGCCGCCTGCACATCCGCGCGTTCGCCCACACCGTTGCCGAAGCGCCCTGCGCTTGCGCCCACGCCGCGGAAATTGAAACGCAGCGTGCTGAACCCCTGTTGAAAATACGCCTGCTGGATCGCTCGAACGACCGGGTTGTCCATGTCCCCGCCATAGAGTGGGTGGGGATGCGCGATGATGACACCCTTTCCTCCCTCCGTGCGCGCGAGCGCCCCCGATAGCCTCAACCCGCCGGAAGTGAAATGAATAATTTCTTCCATCATTTTAAAAAGGCCGTGTCCCCGTCTCTACCCCAGGCCCTCACGGAGCGCCCCCGTCATCGCTTCACCACTCTCCGCTTCTTCGCTGCCGCTTTCGGTCTTGTCCTGGCTTTGGATTTTGGCGTGTTCTTCCGGGTCCCTCCCGAAGAGCGTCCTCCGGCCGGCTTCGCCGGTGTCGCCGCATCTTCAGGTGCGGGTGCCGCTTTCGTCGGGCGACGGGTCCTGGCCGGCTTCACTGCCGGCGTTGCGGTCTCTATCGAAAAGCTGTCTGCGCCTGTACCCAGCTCCAGCCCGAACAGCTCGGACAGGCCGTCGGCGGATAGAACCTTGTCGTCCGCGGGTCCTTTTTTCGACAAGGGCACTCCCTTGCCCGCCTTGGCGATGAGGTCCTTCTCGTCGGCCTTGCGCAGTTTGAAGAGCAGTTCGGGCTGCTCATCGAGCCGGGCGCCGATGCCGTAGAGCACGGCCGCAACGTGCTTGCACATCGAGGCCCAATCAGGGCAGCTACACGAGAACTGGATCTCGACCGGCGCGGGGAACAATCCGGTCTTCTGCTGACAGATGCGCTCCATGACACTCTTGGAGAAGCGTCCTTGCAGCAGCTCCACCAGCGAGTCGATCGCACCCGCGCAGTCGGTGCAGATCGATTTCCAGCGCGTTTTCGGTACGGCAGACACCTTCACGACTACCCGGTAGATCTCCGAGCCGCTGACGGTGGCGTTCACCTCGCCGGGCGCGATCTCAAGGTCGACCACCGATCCGTTGCGTACATAGGTGCGCCCGCGCGGCAGGCGGTTTTCGAAGTCGCTGTAGCGTTCGAGGTTGTCGCACCAAGCCTTGCCCCAGAACGTCTTAGCGATGGTGCGGCCCTCGATCACCACCGGCGATACGGGATGACCCTTCTTCTTGAGCTTCTGCATCTCGCGCTCGGCCTTGCGCCGCCGCTCGGCCACTGAAACATAGGGCCTCCAGCCGTAGTCGTCGTAACGGGACATGCCTCACTCCTTCATCGCGGCGTTGAGATCGAGGGCGACAAGCTTGAGCAACTCCTCGTCCTTCAACTCGGTCAGGTTCAGCTCGGCACCGCCTTCGAGCAAATCCCTGGAGAGATGCCTCTTCGATTCGATGAGTTCGTCGATTTTCTCCTCGACGGTGCCGCGACAGATGAACTTGTGGACCAGCACGTTCTTTGTCTGTCCGATGCGGAACGCGCGGTCGGTGGCCTGGTTCTCGACCGCCGGGTTCCACCAACGATCGAAGTGCACCACGTGCGAGGCGGCCGTGAGGTTGAGCCCCGAGCCGCCGGCCTTGAGCGACAGCACGAAGAACGGTACCGACTCATCTTCTTGGAAGTGTTTGACCAGTTCTTTGCGTTTCTTCACCTCGGTCCCGCCATGCAATACCAGTCCGGGACGACCGAACACCCCGCCCAGGAAAGACGCGAGCGGCGCGGTCACCTCGCGGAACTGGGTGAAGACGAGCGCCTTTTCCTGCCTGGCCGCGATCACCTCCAACAGCTCGCGCAGGCGCGCCCACTTGCCGCTGTCGTTCTCGGCCCAGGCGCCGTCGCCCAACCACTGCGACGGGTGGTTGCAGATCTGCTTTAAGCGCATGAGAAAGACGAGTACCAGCCCCTTGCGGCGAATGCCCTTGGCTTCCTCAAGCTGCTCGGCCAGCTCTTTGACGGCCTGCTGGTAGAGTGCGGCCTGCTTGCGGCTGAGCTGGCAAAAGGCCTTGACTTCGGTCTTGTCGGGCAGATCCGAGATGACGGTCTTGTCGGTCTTGAGGCGCCGCAGGAGGTACGGCCGTACCAGGTCGCGCAGCGGGCCGTACGGGTTGTGCGGCTTGTCCGCGAGGCGTTTGGTGTAGCTCGTGAACTCCCGGGCCGAGCCGAGCAGCCCCGGGTTGAGGAAGTCGAAGATCGACCACAGGTCGCCGAGCCGGTTTTCGATCGGGGTACCGGTGAGCACAATCCTCGCCTGTGCCGCGAGCTTCTTTGCCGCCCGCGTTTGTTTGGCGTCCGGGTTCTTGATCGCCTGTGCCTCGTCGAGAACCGCGAGCTTCCACGAGGTGGTCGCGATCCAGGGGATGCGCAGGAGCGAGCCGTAGCTTGTGATCACGAGGTCAAGGTCCGCAAGCGTCTCCGGCGTGAGCGACTTCAGGTCCTCAGCCGGCATGGCCGACGTATGCGCGATCATGGCCTTGAGCCTGGGCGCGAACCGTTCGAGCTCCGCGGCCCAGTTAGCGAGCAGCGACGCCGGGGCCACCAGCAGGTTCGGCCGCCGCTTGCCGTCCGGTGCGCCTCGCAGCATGAGCAGCAGCGACAGGACCTGGATGGTCTTGCCGAGGCCCATGTCATCGGCGAGGCAGGCGCCGAGGCCGAGCCTGGAAAGCAGGTGGAGCCAGCGGACACCGACCTGCTGGTAGGGCCGCAGGGTGCCGTGCAGGTCACGACCGGGATCGACCTTCTCGAGATCCTCGGGCGAGCGCAGCCCCTTGAGTGTCTCGGCGAGCCAGGGTCCTGCGACGACACGCGACCATTCGGGATCGGCGCCATTCGCAACCGCGTCCTTCGTGACATCCGTGCCGGCGAGCATCCGCATCGCCTCAGCGAACGAAAGCCCACCCTCCGCCGCGAGCCGTTCGGCCTCCTGGAAGCGACCCATCGTCTGCTGGAGCCGTCCGCGATCGACCTCGACCCACTGGCCGCGGATGAGAGCGAGCCCGTTTGCGCTGGCCAGGATCTGCTTAACCTCGCCGGGGGTCAGCCGGTCGCCGTCAAGCGTGAGCTCCATGCGGAAGTCGAGCAGTGCATCCGTCCCCACCGCAGACGGCGCCTTCGACCCGACGGTGGCAGTCGCCTGCGGCCGGTGCGGGCGCCCGGCTCTCCAGGTCGCGGGCATGCGAATGACGACGCCGGCGCGCTCCAGCTCCGATACGTCGCCGAGAAGGCGAAAAGCCTCCTGCGGCGACCAGCGCAGCGGATGAAAGATCTCGCCTGCGTCGACCATTTGCTTGAGCCAGGCGCAGCGCTCGGCCGCGCGTTGAACCGGGAGCAGGAGCGACAGGAGGCGCTCCTTGTTGGCCGCGCCGGCGTACTCGCGCAGTGCCTGGCCGAGGGGCAAGTGCCGGGCCTTGCCGTGCGCCGAGAGGCGGTCGGTGTAGGTCGCGAGGAAAGCGAAGGGCGCCTGCTCGTCCTTGCGGTTTTCGGCGAGGTTGAAGTGCACCTTGCCCACGACGTTCCAGGCCGGGTTCAGGCGTCTGAGGAAGTCCTGGACCGTGGTCTTCGCTTCGGCCCGCTCGGTGGTGAAGGCCTTGCCTGTTTCCGCCCAGAGCGAGAGCATGACGGCGGTTGTCAGGTACTCGGCGCCGGGCATCATCGGAGCGGCAGCGGCCAATGCCGCGATCTCCTTGGGAGGCGGAAGCGGCTCCGCGGGGCGTTCGTCGAGATCAGGTCTGTTGCAGAGTGCGGTGACGTAGCGACCACCGAACTCACGCCAGTAGACGAAGACCGGCGGCAGAACCTGACCGACCTCAGCGGCCCCCAGCCTCAGCAAGCCATGGCCGGCCCCGCGATCGAAGGCCTGGCGGATGCGCTCGCCGAGTGCCGGCTCCAGCGCGGGGGTATCGTCCGAGGCCGCAAGCAGGAGGCGGCCATGGGGCGTCAGGCAGGGGGTCAGGCGAAGGTCGGTCAAGCCAGCGGTCATTTTTTCAAAACGGAGATGATGTCTTTGCCGAAAACCTTGCGTTGCCACTGCCTCAACTCGGCCACGTCCGCCAGGTCTTCCGGGGTGGCGGGCTTGCGCAGCGCAATGGCGATCATGGCGGCCTTGCTGCAGACGAGCGCCGGATCAATCTTCAGCCGCCGGCCCTGGTTTTCGCGGAAGCGGCGCAGGCGTTGGATGCGCTCCGATGCTGCGGCGGATACGGCCTGCGGCCGGCGGCGCGGATAGCGGGGCAGTTGGGCGGTCGGCAGGTGCATGGCCACCTTGATGGCGGACAGGATATCCCGGCCGTAGCGCTCCATCTGGGTCGAGCTCAAGATTCCGGCCTTTTCGAGATCGGCCGCATGCGCGGGCCGGGCCTCCGCCAGCGCCAGCAGCGTCTCGTGGCTGAACACCTTGAACAGGGGCCGGTCTTTTTCGCGGGCGATGTGCCGGCGGAAGGCCAGCAGTTCCTCGAGGACAGCCAGCCCCCTGGGGTCCAGGCGCCCCGCCCCCTTGCAGTTCAAAAACAGCGGCGCCCCGTCCGAGACCGTTGGGCGCACTTTGCTCAGTATCCGGCACTCCTCGCTGACCCAGGTGAGCCGGCCCTTCTCCTGCAGCTCCTGCTCCAGCCGCTCCGCCAGGGGGGCCAGGTAGCGGGCGTCGGAGACGGCGTAGTCGAGCATCTCGTTCGGCAGCGGCCGCCGGGACCAGTCCTTGCGCTGGAATTTTTTGTTGAGGGTGACGGCGAACAGGTTTTTGAGCACCGCCTCGAGCCCGGTTTCCTTGTAACCGAGGAAGCAGCAGGCGAGCTGAGTGTCGAAGAGGTTGTTGATGCGAATATCGAAATCCCGGTAGAGCGAGCGCACGTCGTAGTCGGCGCCGTGGAACACTTTTTTGATCGCAGGATCGCGAAATACCGCTCTCAGCGCTGACAGGTCGGAGAGCGCCACGGTGTCGACCAGGATATTTCTGCCGGGGATGGAGATCTGAAGCAGGCACACCTGCTCCTGGAAGTGGAACATGGAATCGGCCTCGAGATCGACGCCGATGACCGCCTCGCGCTTGAGTTCGTCCGCCAGGTCGTCGAGTTCGGCCGGGGAGGTGACGATGTCGGGGCGAAAAGATTCGTCTCTGGACATTTTTATGCTTGACCCGCCCGTTCCTTTTCCTTAAAGTATCAAGTTCTTGTGGTGAATCCGTTCAGGCGTTGCCGCCACCGCCGGTTGTCGAGCCCGGCGAATCGGTGTAACATGAACCCATTGGAATTCCGAAGGCCTGTCCGCCGGTGAGGCCGCCCATGGGCGCTCTGCGGCCTTTTTTTGCGGATTGAAGCGTGAACGCCTCAACCGACATATTTCATGTCCATAGAAAGAGACGACAATGATCAGCATAACACTTCCGGATGGTAACATAAAGAATTTTGAGCAGCCCCTCACCGGGCTGGATCTGGCCGTGAGCATCTCCGAAGGGCTGGCTCGCAACTGTGTTGCGATGGAGTTGGACCAGCGGCTGGTGGACCTGAACGCGCGCATTGACCGTGATGCGGTCGTGCGTCTCGTCACCATGAAGGACCCGGAGGCGCTCGCGATCATGCGCCACAGTGCGGCCCACGTCATGGCTCAGGCCATCCTGCGGCTCTACCCGGAGGCCAAGCTCACCATCGGCCCGGTGGTCGAAGAGGGCTTCTACTACGACATCGACATGCCGCCGGTCTCGGAGGAGGACTTCCCGCGCATCGAGGCCGAGATCCAGAAACTCATCAAATCCAAGCTCCCGATCCGCCGCCGGGAGGTCACGCAGGCCGAGGCGCTCACACTCTACAAGAACGAGCCCTACAAGCTGGAGATGATCCAGGAGCTGACGGAAAGCACCATCTCCGTCTACGAGCAGGGCGAGTTCGCCGATTTGTGCCGCGGGCCTCACGTGCCCCACACCGGTTTCGTCAAGGCCATCAAACTGCTCAAGGTCTCCGGCGCCTACTGGCGCGCCGACCCGTCCCGCGCCCAGCTGCAGCGCATTTACGGCACCGCCTACTTCGACAAGAAGGAGCTCGAGGCCTACCTGCACTTCATCGAGGAGGCCAAGCGCCGCAACCACCGCAAGATCGGCCAGGCGCTCGAGTTGTTCAGCTTCCACGACGAGGCTCCGGGCATGCCCTTCTTCCACCCCAAGGGGATGGTCATCTGGAATGCGCTGCTGGACTACTGGCGCATGGAACACCGTGCGGCCGGCTACGTGGAGACCAAGACCCCGCTCATGTTGAACCGCGCGCTCTGGGAGCGCTCCGGACACTGGGCGAACTATCGCGAGAACATGTACACCGCCACCATCGACGAGGTGGAGTATGCCATCAAGCCCATGAACTGCCCGGGCGGAATGCTGCTCTACAACTGCAAGCCCCATTCCTACCGGGACCTCCCGCTACGGGCCGCGGAGGTCGGGCTGGTGCACCGCCACGAGCTCTCCGGGGTGCTCTCCGGCCTGTTCCGGGTGCGGGCCTTCCATCAGGACGACGCCCACATTTTCATGACCCCCGCGCAGATCGAACAGGAAATCCTGGGGGTGCTGCGCCTCGTGGAGCGGATCTACAGCACCTTCGGCCTGGGCTTTCATCTCGAACTGTCCACGCGGCCCAAGAAATCGATCGGCACCGACGAGCAGTGGGAATTGGCCACCGGCGGCCTGAAATCGGCGCTGGATGCCTACGGCCGGGACTACAAGCTGAACGAGGGCGACGGCGCCTTCTACGGGCCGAAGATCGACGTCCACATCAAGGACGCGCTGGGCCGGACCTGGCAGTGCGGGTCCATTCAGCTCGACATGTCGCTTCCGGAGCGCTTCAACCTGTATTTCGTGGATACGGACAACGAGCGCAAGCGGCCGATCATGATCCACCGGGTCATCTACGGGTCGATCGAGCGGTTTCTCGGGATCCTCGTCGAGCATTTCGCCGGCCGGTTTCCGCTCTGGATGACGCCGGTGCAGGCCGTGATCCTGCCCATGAACGACGAGCTTGCCTCCTATGCCGAGGAGGTCAAGACCCGGTTCGACGCGGCCGGCCTGCGCACCGAGGTGGACAGCCGCACGGAGAGCCTGAACAAGAAGGTGCGCGAGGCCCAGCTCGTCCACACGCCGCTCACCCTCACCATCGGCGCGAGGGAGAAAGAGGCCGGGACGCTGGCGGTCAGGACTCTGGACGGCAAGGTGACCTACGGGGTTTCCCACCAGGGGTTCATCAACGCCGTGCTCGACAACATCGGCCGGCGTGCGCTCACGCTGGACCTCTTCCCGGCCGGATAAGCCCATGCGCGCGCGCACGCCCAGCGTGAAAAAAACACCCGCCAACGCCGGCGTCTCGACGAGCCGGATCCCCTTCTGCGACCTGCGCTGCGCGCGCGCCGATTTCGCCCGGGCCGCGGCGTTGGACGGCAGCTGCCGCACTTTCATGTCCCTGTGGTGCAATGAACTCGGCCGGCACGTGACCAAGAACGCGCCGTGCGAGGCGCGTTTCGGGCGACGCCGGCCTACGACGGGGTTTTAACAGGGTGACCATCACGTTATGCTGCCGCGACTGATGCGCATGCTGCCGGACCTGGTCCCGCTTATCCTTTACTGCGTTTTTGTCTTTATGCAATCGCACCTGCCGGCCCCGTTCGAGGTGCCGGACGTGTCGCATTTCGACAAACTGCTGCACCTCGGGGGCTATGGGGTGATGGCCGTTTTGTTCTATCGGACCTACCTGGCCGGCTGGCCGCAGGCGATGAAACGGACGCTGGTCTGGGCCAGTGTCATCTCCACCGCTATTTATGGGTTGAGCGACGAGGTCCACCAGTATTTCGTCCCCTCCCGCAGCGCGGACCCCTTCGACTGGATGGCCGATATCCTTGGCGGCGTCCTGGGGGCTGTCATCTACCAGCGGCTCTTTGATGCCACCCGCAAAGTTCGGAGGACTCATCCGCCTGCGCACTGATTGACACTACCGGCGGGTTTGTGCAGGGACACGGAGCATCGGGGTGAAACGAGGAATAAAAAAAGCAGGGCCGGATTTCCGGCCCTGCTTTTTGATCGAGTTTTCAGTTTTATTATTCTTCCGCTTCCCTCGTCTCCTGCATGAGCAGTTCCGCCAGATCCTCTCCGAGGTAGGTGCGTTCGTTCGGCCCCAGGATTCCCATGGATAGACAGATCAGGGTCCACAGGTGCACCGTGTGGAAGCCGCCTTCGTAGTGCTCGCTCAGGTCGTGGACCTGGGCGTGGCAGTTGTGGCAGGGGGTGATGGCGTAGGTGGCACCGGTCGCCATGATCTGCTCGAACTTGAGCTTGCCATAGGCCCGTCGTGCCTCCGGGAGGCCGGCTTGCAGGAACCCGCCACCGCCGCCGCAGCAGTAGTTGTTGGAGCGGTTGGGGGTCATGTCGACGAAGTTCTCCTCGCCCACCACCGCTTTGACCACATAGCGCAGATCTTCGGCCACGGGGTCGCCGAAACTCTTGCGCACCAGCTGGCAGGGGTCCTGGACCGTGAACTTGACCTTGAGCTCCTTGTTCCAGTCGGAGTTGACCTTGAGCTTGCCCTCGCGGATCCACTGGGCATAGAGCTGGATGATGCTGACGATCTCGAACTTGTGGGGGATGTTGAACTTTTTCAGTCCGGCCCGGACTGCGAAGAGTTCGTGCCCTCACTCGGTATTGAGCCAGTATTTACAGCCGAGGTCGTCCACGGCCTTGGCCTTCACCTCCACGATGTGTTTCCAGGCCTCGTTGTCGGCCATGAACATGCAATAGTTCTCGGCCGCCCAGCCTTTCGTGCCGTAGGTCCAGTCGGCGCCGGCCAGGTGCATGATCTTCCACAGCGGCACCATCTCGTCCGGTTCGGTGACCGGTTCGCGGGAGTTTTGGTTCAGATAGTACATGGCCCCCTGCTTGTTGACGGGTGCCTGGAGCTCCTCCCAGCCCACCTGGGTGTTGCGGACCTCCTCGGCGACGTCTTCGACCACGAACTTGAAGTCCTCCTCGGAGGCGCCCATCGCGCTGCAGGTGTCGTGTTTGAGGGCCATGTCACATGAGCCCAGGATCCCCTTGGGGCGTTGGTCCCGCGGCCGGCTCCCCCGGACGTTGAACACCAGCTGGGGAATGTCGATTTTCATCGGGCAGACGTAGATGCAGCGCTGGCACATGGTGCACATCCAGGCCCATTCCGATTTCAGGAGCTCCTCGTCCATGCCGAGGGCGGCCATGCGCAGGAATTTGCGCGGGTCCATGCCCTCCAGCCCGGTGGCCGGGCAGCCGGACGAGCAGGCGCCGCAGGTCAGGCAGAGGTTGAGGTTTCCGCCTTCGGGCAGCAGCTGCTTCACCTTGTCGATGAACAGACTTTTCTTTTTACCGCTGATTTTGATCGCTTCTTCAGCCATTCCAAGTAACCTCCGATGAAATTATCAATGCCAGTTGATAATATAGCATCCAAACATACTAAACTGATACGAAAATACAAGCGAAAAATGACAGCGTGCGGACCTGCCGTCAAACCGTAAACACCGAAGAGCCGGTGGTCTTGCGGCCTTCCAGGTCCCGGTGGGCGCGTGGGGCTTCGGCGAGCGGGTAGGTCTGGCGCACTGCGACGGTGACCGCCCCGTTCTGCAGCACCTCGAAGAGGTCCTGCGCATGGGTCAGCAGATCTTCCCGCCGGGCGGTGTAGGTCATGAGCGTAGGGCGGGTCAGGAAAAGCGATCCCTTTTGCGCCAGGAGGGCCGGGTCGAAAAGCCCCATCGGCCCGGAGGACTGGCCGAAAGAGACCAGCATGCCCATCGGCCGCAGACAGTCGAGGGACTTCAGGAACGTGGTCTGGCCGACCGAATCGTAAACCACGTCGACGCCCTTGCCGCCCGTGATCTCCTTCACGCGGGCAACGAAGTCCTCCTTCGTGTAGACGACCGGGTGCTGGCAGCCGTGGGCTTTGGCAAGCTCGGCTTTTTCGGGGCTGCCCACCGTCCCGATCACGGTCGCGCCCAGGTGCCGGGCCCATTGGCAGACGATGAGGCCGACCCCGCCGGCGGCGGCATGGATCAGCAGGGTCGTGCCGGGGCCGACCGGCCAGCAGCCCTTCAAGAGATACCGCGCCGTCATGCCCTGGAGCATCATGGCGGCCGCCTGCAGCGCGGATATGCCGGCGGGCAGCGGCACCAGACGGTGGGCCGGAATGCGGCGCTTCTCGGCGTAAGCGCCGGGCGGGGCGCCGGAATAGGCCACGCGGTCGCCCACGGCCACCTCGGCCACCCCCGGGCCGATGGCCTCCACCACGCCGGCGGCCTCGAGGCCGGGCGTTGCCGGCAGCGTGGGCAGAGGGTAGAGGCCCGAGCGATGGTAGACGTCAATGTAGTTTAAACCGACGGCTTCGTGGCGCACGAGGGCCTCGCCGGGGCCGGGTGTTCCGGCGTCGACCTCTTCCCAGCGCAGCACCTCAGGGCCGCCGTGCTGATGGATGCGGATGGCCTTGACCATATGAGTTACCCTCCTGTCATTCTCCAACTATTTTCACCAGCGCCCGCTTGCGGCGGCGGCCGTCGAACTCGCCGTAGAATATCTGCTCCCATGGCCCAAAGTCAAGCTTGCCCAGGGTAACGGCGACCACCACCTCCCGGCCCATGATCTGGCGTTTCATGTCGGTCTATTTTTTTCAGCAGCTGTCCGGCACATGTCAGCATCGGGTCCCAGGCAGGGCCGAAGGGCGGTGCGTAGGCCAGATCCGTCTGGAAGAACTGCGCCACGGTCAGCCCGGCGTGCAGGGGGACGGCGGCGCCGTTCATGCGGTGGGCGGCCCCTTCGCGGCCGACGATCTGCATGCCGAGCAGGCGACCGGTTT
>DATITS010000149.1:0-18955 GCA_035467535.1 Desulfobacterales bacterium | reverse complement strand
CCTGGGCCCGGCGGGTTGTGCAGGACCCGGCCACGCTCATCTTCAACGCCCAGGTCTGGCGCCCGGAAACAGCCTTCCCCTGGCGCCACCCGCGCTTCCGGCGCAAGGCCGTCGCACCGCTCATCTACGAAGTCCATCCCGGAATGGCTCAGGCCGAGGAGAAAATCGGGACCTGGCGCGAGTTCACCGAGAAGATACTGCCGCGCATCGCCGCGGCCGGATACAACACCATCCAGCTCATGGCCGTTCAGGAGCACCCGTATTACGGCTCCTTCGGCTACCAGGTGTCGAATTTTTTCGCCGCCAGCTCGCGCTTCGGGACCCCGGACGACCTGAAGGCGCTGGTGGATGCCGCCCACGGCGCGGGGATCGCCGTGGTCATGGACCTGGTGCACTCCCACGCCGTATCCAACGAGGTCGAGGGCTTGAGCCGCTTCGACGGGACCCTGCATCAATACTTCCACGACGGGCCGCGCGGCCAGCACCGTGCCTGGGACTCGCGCTGCTTCGACTACGGAAAGATCCAAGTCCTGCACTTCCTGCTCTCCAACTGTCGCTTCTGGCTCGACGAATACCGGGTCGACGGCTTCCGCTTCGACGGGGTGACGAGCATGCTCTATCTCGACCACGGGCTCGAGCGCGGCTTTGTCTCATACGATGATTATTTCGGCCCGAACGTGGACGAGGATGCGCTCACCTATCTCGCGCTCGCCAACCGCCTGATCCACGCCCTGCGGCCGGAGGCCCTCACCGTGGCCGAGGATGTGAGCGGCATGCCGGGGCTTGCCGCGCCGGCGAAGGACGGCGGCTGCGGCTTCGACTACCGCTTCGCCATGGGGGTGCCGGACTACTGGATCAAGCTCATCAAGGAGGTGCCGGACGAGCACTGGCCCATGGGCCACCTGTGGCACGAGCTTACCAACCGCCGCCCGGAGGAAAAAACCATCAGCTACGCGGAATCCCACGACCAGGCCCTGGTGGGCGACCAGTCCATCATCTTCCGCCTGATCGGCGGCGAGATGTACACGCACATGCGGACAACGGACGAGAGCCTGCGCGTCGAGCGCGGCCTGGCGCTGCACAAGCTGATCCGGCTGATCACGCTCGCCACCGGCGGAAACGGGTACCTCAATTTCATGGGCAACGAGTTCGGCCATCCGGAGTGGATCGACTTCCCGCGCGCCGGCAACAACTGGTCTTTTCATTATGCGCGGCGGCAGTGGCACCTGGTGGACGATGCGGCCCTGCGATACCGGTTTCTGGCGCGCTTCGACCGCGACATGATCGCGCTCGCCCGGAGGTTTCCGATCTTCAAAAGCGGGGAGCCGCGGCTCCTGCACGAGCACGGAGAGCGCCTGGTGATCGCCTTCGAACGGGCGGGGCTGATCTTTGCTTTCAACTTCCACCCCACCGCCTCCCATTTCGGCTACCGCATCGAAGCCCCGCCGGGAACGTACCGTGTGCTTCTGGACAGCGACGCCCCGCATTGCGGCGGCCACGGCCGGCTCGCACCCGGTGAGGAACACGTCAGCCTGCTTGAGGAAGCGAACGGCCATACCCGCACCGTCCTCAGCCTCTACCTGCCCACCCGCACGGCCGTGGTGCTGGAAAAGAGGAGGTGACGGCCGCGGGGAAGCCGGCGTCAAACACCGCCATGGATGAGCTGCAGAAAAAAATCCGCGATCTCGAAAACGCACTCCGGGCAGCCCGCAAGGCCGCAGCTCTCGCCGCAGGACTGCGCGGCATCATCGAGCGTGCGAACGATGCCGTCCTGGTGATCCAGGAAAACGCCGTTCCCTTCGCCAACCTCAACGCGGCGGAGCTCTTCGGCTGCGCCGCGCACGAGCTTGCCTCCCGCTCCTTCGACCAGATCGTCCACCCTGAGGAGCTGCAGCTGGTGATGGAGCGCTCCACGGAATGTTTGAACAGCGACGCCCTAGCGGCGTGCTGCACGTTCAAAATCCTGGCTAAAAACGGGGAGTCCCGCTGGGTCGAGATGCGCTCGGAAGTGTTTGCCTGGCAGGACCGGCCCGCCATCTTGTGCTTTCTGAAGGATGTGACCTCCCGGTGGCTCGTCGAAGAGAACTACCGCCGGGTCATGAATGCCACATCCGAGGGATTCGTCCTGCTCGACCGGAATCAGAACATCACCGAGGTCAACCCGGCCCTGGCGGCGCTGACCGGCTTCGAACCGCAGGAGTTGATCGGAAAACGGATCGATCAATTGTATGACCACGACCGGGTCGAGTTTTATTCCGCCAGCCGCAACCATTTGAGCTTCGAGACCGTTTTCACCGCCCGCAACGAACGCCCGATATCCGTGCTTTTCAACCGCAACAGCCTGCGGAACGAATCCGGCGAGGTCGCCGGCTACATGGTCTTTCTCACCGACCTGACCGAGCTCAAGGCCACCCAGGAGGAGCTGCGCCGCGCGGACCTGCGCTACCACAACATGTACCGCAACGCGGTCCAGGGCATGTTTCAAAGCCGGCTCTCGGGCGAGCTGATCCGGGTCAACCCGGCCTATGCTCGGTTTTTAGGCTACGGGTCCGTGGACGAGATGCTGCGCCTCAAGGCCGGTGCGCGCGAGCTTTATTTCGACCCCGCCGAACGGCAGCGCATGCTCAAGGCCCTCAAGCGCAAGGGGTTCCTGGCCAACTTTGAAGTGACGCTCCGGCGCAAGGACGGCAAGCCCGTCTGGGTGCTGGCCAACTACCGTTTGAACCGGGACGAGGCCGGTGAGCCCCTTATCGAGGGGATCATGGTGGACAACACCAAACAGAAGCGGCTGGAGGAGGCGCTGCGCCGCGAGCACCGCAAACTTCGCAAACTCTCCCTGCTCGACAGCCTCACGGGCCTTTTCAACACCCGCTACCTCTACCAGGCGCTCGATGAACTCATATCCGCCAGCCGGGAGGCCGCAATGCCGTTCTCGCTGATCTTCATGGACATGGACAACTTCAAGAGCGTGGTCGACACCCATGGCCACCTGAACGGCAGCCAGGCCCTGCGGGAGGTCGCGCGCACCATTAAATCCGTGCTCAAGAAACCCTGCTTCGGGGTCGCCTACGGCGGCGATGAGTTCGTGCTGGTGCTGCCGGGTTTCGACACGGCCCAGGCCAAAGCCAAGGCCGAGGCCGTCCGCCAGAAAATGCGGCGCACGACGTACCTGGGGGAATTCGGCCTGGCGGTGGGGCTCCAGGCAAGCTTCGGGCTGGCCACCTTCCCGGAGGACGCCTCGGACCGCACCGGGCTTTTGGCGCTGGCCGACAAGGCCATGTTCCGCGTCAAGCAGACCGGCAAGGGGGTGGTGGGAACCGCCTCTTAATCGCCCGGGCAGCCTGCCGAATAAAATCAGAAGGTGGCGTTCGCCCCAGCCGCCGTCTCACCCTCCCAGGTACAAGCGCTGAACTGCGTCGTCTTGGAGCAGCTGGCTGCCGGTGCCTGTCAGGCGGTTGCGCCCAAGCTCCAGAACATAGCCGCGGTGGGAAATGGAGAGGGCCTTGCGGGCGTTCTGCTCCACCAGCAGAATCGACGCTCCCAACCGGGTCAGGCCGACGATTTCATCAAAGATGAGGTCCACGAGAAGCGGCGCAAGGCCCAAGGAGGGCTCGTCCAGAACCACCAGCCGGGGGCGCAGGACCCGGGTGCGGCTCAGCGCCAGAAGCTGGCGTTCGCCGCCTGAAAGATCGCGGGCGTAGAGATCCTTTTTGCGGCCGATGATCGGATAGTGGTCCAGGGTTTCGCTTATGGCCTGTTGCCTGGCCTTGTTGCCGCCGATCAACAACCCGGCGATTTCCAGGTTTTCCCGAACCGTCAGGTTCGGAAAGATGTTCATCCCCTGGGGAATGAACATCAGCCCGCGCCGGCCCCGCGCCGCAATCGCAAGCCGGGTAATGTCCTCACCGGCGTAGCGGATCCTGCCGGCCGAAGGCGTCAACTGACCCGCGACCGTGCGCAGTAGGGTGGATTTCCCGGCCCCGTTGGGGCCGATGATGCAGACGATTTCACCGGTTTCAACCTCAAGGGAAATCTCCTCCAGGACCGGCGCGTGGCCATACCCGGCGGTTATCCGATCCACCTCAAGCAGCATGGTTTTCGCGCCCCAGATACGCTTCGATGACCCGCGGTTCTTCCCGGGCCTGTTTCGGTGTCCCGGAGAAAATAAGCTCTCCCGAATCCATGACGAACACATGCCGGCAAAGTTCCGCCACCAGCGGCATGTTGTGCTCGATGAGAAAAATTTGAATGCCCTGTTCGCAGAGCCGGTGAAGGACGTCCACCAACCGCCGGATCAAGGTGGGGTTTATGCCCGCGGTGGGCTCGTCCAGCAGAATCAGCCGGGGGCCGGCCATGAGAATACGCCCCAGATCCATTAGTTTTTGCTGGCCGTAGCTGAGGCGGCCGGCAAGTTCATCGGCCAACGGCAGCAGGTCCAGCAGCCTCAGAATGCCGCGGGCCTTCTCCTGCAGATCGTTTTCTTCTCGGCGCACCCTTGCCGGCATAAAGAAGAGCGGCCAGATGCGCTCGCCGGTTTGTGCGGGGGCCGCGGCGATCAGGTTGTCGAGAACGGTCATAAACGGCAGGGGCCGGGTGTGCTGAAAGCTTCGAATCAGCCCCCGGCGGCTGATTTCGTGGGGGGAGAGTTTGCCGATGGAATGTCGGCCGAAGAAAATCTCTCCGTGATCCAACCGGTAGAAGCCCGTAACCAGGTGAAACAGGGTGCTTTTTCCGCTGCCGTTCGGGCCGACCAGGCCGGTGATCGCCGTCTCTCCGATCTCCAAAGAGACGCCCTGAACGGCCGTCAACGCGCCAAAGGACTTGGTAACATTTTGAATTCGTAGCATATTTTCAGGTGTTTGGTCGACGATGTTCCGGAATCAGGCCGTTTGGCATCTTCATCATGATCGCCACTAAAATGCCGCCGTAAACAATCCCCTGCAGTGGCGCCACGTAGCGGGTCAGTGCCTGGGGGATCGGGAGAAACCGCACCGCTTCCCCAAAAAAAACAACGGCGATGGCACCCGCGACCGGCCCCCAGTTGGTGCCGCGCCCCCCCAAAACGACGCAGAGCAGCACCAGCATGGTTTCGGTCAGGGTGAAATCCGCCGGGCTGATGTAGCTGATGTAGTGGGCCCACAGGGTTCCGGCCAAACCCGCCAGAACAGAGCCGGCCACCATGGCCTTGACTTTGAACAGGAGGATGTTTTTTCCGAAGGCCTGCGCCATGTGCTCGTCTTCGCGAATCACCTTCAGCGCCCGGCCGAAGGGAGAGCCGGTGAGCCGGCGAATAACGACAAATGTGCCAACGGTCGCCACAAACGTGAAGAGCAGGTAGGCCGGCATGCCCTCCACCCCCGGGCCGATCCAGGTCGGCCGGGGGATTCCCGGCAGGCCCATGGGGCCCTTGGTCAGCCAGCGCTCGTTCACGCATACCAGTCTGAACATCTCGGCAAACACCAGGGTGGCAATACCGAAATAATCGCCGGAGACCCGCAGGGCCGGAACGGCCAGCAAGGCGCCGGCAATCCCGGCCGCCGCCAGGGCACACGGCATGGCCGCTGAAACCGGAACCCCGGCAAGGCTCAGCAGGGCGGAAACATAAGCGCCGATTCCAAAGAAGGCTACATGTCCGAAGTTGTAAAGTCCCGCGTAGCCGAGCTCAAGGTTCAGAGACATGGCGAAGATAGCGTAGATCAGCGCCAGAATCATGACGTGCAGAAGATAATCCATGGTGTCGGTGTGGCCCTTGCCGCCGGCGACGTCAACGCACGCCGGTAAGAAGACCGAAAATCCCTCGCGGTCTAAACAGCAGCAGCAGAAAAATAACGGCAAACGATACAAAATCCTTGTACCCGGGAGAAAAAAAGGCAACGCCCAGATTTTCAGCAATGCCGATGAACAGCCCGCCGAGGAGCGCTCCCCAGACATTGCCGGCGCCGCCCAGCAGCACCGCGGCAAACGATTTGATCAAATTGGAGACGCCCATCATGGGTTCCAGATTGGTGTCCAGCGCCAGCAGAATGCCGCCGGATGCCGCAAACACCGAGGCGAGAATCCAAACCACCGCGCTGACGTTCGGCATGCTGATCCCCATGATGGCGGCCAGTTCCAAATTGTCGGCCGTGGCGCGCAGGGACTTTCCTATCAGGCTTTTCGTCAAAAGCAGATAGAGGATCGTCAAAAAAAGCAGGGCGGAGGCCAGCATGAGCAGTTGAATCCCGGTCACGTAATAGCCGCTGAATTCAAAGGCGCGTGCCGGCGGCAGGGAAAACGTCATCAGGTCCGAGCCCCAGATGAGGCGCAGGACGTTTCTCAACATGTAGGAAAGACCGATGGAGGCGATCAAGAGCGTAATCGGGCTGCCCCGCCGCAGGGGGCGGTAGATGAACCAGTCCTGAGACCATCCGATGACGGCGGTCAAGGCTACGGCCGGGATGACCGCCAGGTAGAGGGGCAATGACACCGGCGGGGAGGAAAACATCAACGCCAGGTAGGCTCCCCAGCTGATCAACTCCGCGTGGGCGAAGTTGATAAACCGGAAAACCCCGTAGACCAGCGTCAGGCCAACCGCAAACAGCGCATAGACCGAGCCCGCAATGATTCCGTTCAGCAGCAGCTGCAGATAGTAGGACATGGGCGTGGCTTTATTGCTCCGGCAGGTGAATTAGCTCGCTGCGGGCTGCGGCTTAATTTATTTGTAGTCTTCAATCGCCTGCTGCTTGACCGTCCAGCGGCCGTAGACGGCGCCCACATCACCGTTCTCATCAAACGTCTTGTCGCCGGTGACGCCCATGTAGCCTTTGCCGGCCGCGATCAGGGCCTGGCGCAGATCCTCCGGGTCCATGGATTTGGCCATCCCGAGCGCTTTCGCCGTCAGTTTGACCATGTCATAATTGTATTCCCCGAAAACAGGGATCTTTTTATCCGGATACTTTTTATCCCAGGCAGCCTTGAAGGCTTTGTACTGGGGAGTTTCCTGGGAGAAAGTGGGGTAGGTGCCGATGACCCCCTCCGCCGCCTCCCCGGCCAGTTCCACCAGTTTGGGGGACTTTGAAGCCGAGCCCATGAGCCACTGAACCTTCAGTCCGTTCTCATAGGCCTGTTTCAATACGGTTGCGCCTTCCTTGATGTACGTCAGGTTGACGACCGCTTTGGGGTTGCTTTTGCGGATGCGCAGCACTTCACTGCGGTAATCGGTTTTGCCTTCATCGTGGGCGAACTCATCCAAAATCTTGCCGCCGGCGGCCGCGAATTTCTTTTTGAAGATCTCGGCCAACCCTACACCCCAGTCGTTGTTGATGTAGGTCAGAACGACCTGGTCGTATTTCAGCGATTGGGTCAACTCGGCGACCCCGATGCCCTGCAGGGCATCCGAGGGAAACACCCTGAAAACAAAGGATCCGCATTTGGAAATTTCGGCCGCGGCAGACTCCGCTGCGATCAGAACGGTCTTGTTTTGCTGCGCAATGGGGCACACCGCCAGGAAATTGGAGCTGGCGGCAGGGCCGAATATGATGGGCAGTTTGTCGACAGTGATGAGCTTCTGGATGGCCGAGACCGCTCCGGCCGCAGTGGAGTTGTTGTCTTCAAAGACGATCTGCATGGGGCGGCCCTTGATGCCGCCTCCGGCATTAACCTCTTCCAGGGCCAGCAGCATCGCCTGCTGGAAGCCTTCTCCATACACCGAAAGCTTTCCGCTCAGCGGCGTATTGGATCCGACCTTGATTTCCGCTGCCGACAGCAGGCCCGTGCACAGCAAAAAAACACCCATCATGATCCCGACGCTTTTTTTCACGGCTCGACCTCCTTTGGAGTGAACGCTTACGCCATCGGCCTATATAGTGGTTGTCAAAATAACGTTCCGGCTGTCGGGCGTTATTTTGCTACAACCACTTATGCCGCCATCCTCTTTTTCGGAAAATTATGATGACAAGCGGTATAACGTCTCAAATCGTTCTTCTTCTTCCGGCCCAGGACTTTACGGAAATCATCGAACCCTGTCAACCCGGTTGTCAACCGACGTGTTTTAGCTGGGGTTCTCCGGCAGGATCGAGCAGGCGAGCGTTCCGGGCGCGGACGGCAATACGTTGGTATTGCACGCCCGCAGAATCAGGATGGTTTTGATGGCGACGCTGTTTTTTTACGAGTTCTTATACCGGTGGTAATACGCCATGACACGCTCGATGTACTCTTCGGTTTCCTGATAAGGGGGGATGCCTTTGTGGCGATCGACCGCTCCGGGGCCGGCATTGTAGGCGGCCAGCGAGAGGGCGAGTTTGCCGCTGAAGCGGTTCATCATTTCCCGCAGGTAGCGGGCGCCGGCGTTGATGCTCTGGTGCGGGTCGTAAGGGTTGCTGACGTTCAGCATGGGGTAATTCTGGGGCATGATCTGCATCAGGCCCTTGGCGCCCTTCTTGGAGACCGCGTTGGGGTCGAAATCGGACTCGGCCTTGATGACGGCTTTGAGCAGGGGGGCTTCGAGGTTGAAGCGGCCGGCCGCATCGGCAATGATGGAGTCGTATTTGTTGTGGTCGAGGTTGGATATGAACCGCAGCCGCTCCCGCATATAGAGCTTGTACTTGGAGGAGGTCGGGGCGTTGGTGAAGTGCATGACTCCGTCTTCGTCGATGTAGCGGTAGAGATCCGCCAGCACGACCGACGCGGTCAGCAGCAGCATCGCTGCGGCCAGAAGCGCTCGTTTAATCCGGCAGGTGGATGGGTTCCGTTGCATAGAGGCAAGCTAACCGATGCGGAAACAATCGCGTGAACCGACAAGAATCATTCTACACCCTGAGGGGCTTCCGGTTCAAGCTGTTTTTTGTGTTTGTGTGCAATTATAGAATGATATAAAACATATCGGCCATCGACGGGAAAACTTTAACAGATTCATTAGGCTCGAAGCTCCAAGAAATTATTGCGTTTCATTCACTTGACCCCCAGAACCCTTGGCCCCTTGAATCCTTCTTTAAAACAGCTGCAGCTGGTCGTCTTTTTGCTTTTTCCGCCCCGCCCGGGGCGTTTCGTCTTTCCGCAGGCGTTCCTCGATGTCCCGCACAAAGGGCGATACCTCGCACACCGCGGCTTTTCCGAAAACCCGGCGCCGTTTGGCCCAGCTGAGATAGAGCCGCTGCCGGGCGCGGGTCATGGCCACGTAAAACAGGCGCCGCTCCTCCTGCGCGTCGCTGCGCTCGTCGGCCACCCGTCGATACGGTATCAGGCCGTCCTCGCAGCCGGCAATGAAAACAACCGAAAACTCGAGCCCCTTGGCGGCGTGCATGCTCATCAGCGCCACCTTCTCCGCGCGCGGGTGAAAGGCATCGGTATCGGAGTGCAGGGCGAGTGCTGCCAGAAAACCGGCCGTATCTTTCCCGGAGGCTGCCGACATGGCGGCCAGGCGGTCCAGCGCGCCGCCTGAATCCTCGGTTTCGAAAAAAGGTGATAGGCCGGGCTGCCTGGAAAGGTAGGCGAGCTTGCTCCCTGCATCCATGGGGGCTGTTTCATCGGCCAGGCCGAAAACCGAACCGGCGAACTCCGTCAGCTTGAGCTGTTGGGTGCGGCTGAGGCCGGGGACCGGAAAGCGCACCGCTGCGGTGAGGCCATCCTTCAACGGCAGCCGGTTCTTGAAACACCAGGCCTTGAACCGCGCGATGATGTTGCGATGGACGGCCGGCGCGACGATGGGTGCGGCCCGGTCCAGGTCGGCGTATCCCCCCAGCCCGGTCACAAGCTTGAGCAGGGAGACCAGCGCGACCATCCCTGCCTGTTTGAGCGTGTGCTTGCGGCTCACCATTTGAAACGGGATACCGGCCTTTCCAAATCCATCGGCCAGCAACTCCAGTTGGGTGTGGGTTCGCGCCAGAACGGCAAAATCCGTGTAGCTCAGCGCGTGCGCCAGGTTGGCGTCCCGAACCCTGCCGGTGTCCAGCGCGTGGAAGCCCGTGCCACCCACCAGGCCGTCGATGATGCAGGCGATCGCTTCCGCCTCGTGGTGCTCGTTTGCCAGCTCGAGCATGCTGATGGTCTTGACGCCGTCGATGCCCGAACAGGTGCGCGAACGCTCGGCGCCATCGCGGCGGATGACCTGGAAGGAAGCGCTCAGGATGGAGTCGGTGGAGCGGTAGTTGCGACTCAGTTCGATGCGCCCGGCATCGGGGTAATCGACGCCGAAGTTGCGGAAGTAGGCCGGGTCCGAGCCGCGAAATCCATAAATGGACTGATCCGGGTCGCCGATGACGCAGAGGTTTCGTTCAGGCGCCTCCGGCGGCACGAGCGCCCGGATGATGCGGTACTGGCCGTGGTTCACGTCCTGGTATTCATCCACGAACACGTGGCGGAAGCGCTCGTGGCAGGCTGTTTGAAACGCGGCGTCCGTCTCCAGGCGCATGACGGTCTGAAAGATGAGATCCTCGTAATCCAGCAGGCGCTGACTGTCCATCAGTTGCTGGTAGGCGCGATAGACGGCGCCGAGACTGTGGATGGCGGGGTCATCGGCGTGGGCGGCCACAAGATCGGCGGGGGAGAGCATATTCTGCTTGGCACGCATGATCCGGTCCTGGATGGCCTGGGGTTTGAGGCCGATCGGGCCTGCGTCCGCCTCAACCATCACGACCGCCTCGCGCATCAGCGCCGCCTGCTCCTCCTCGTCAATCACGGCCGGCGGTGCGTCAGGGCTTAGCTCGCGCAGCAGGCTGAGACACAGCCCATGGAACGTGTCGATGACCGGAAGGTCGGTGGCCTCCCCCAGGATCGCGGAGAGCCTCGCGCGCATCTCCGCAGCCGCCTTGCGGGTGAACGTGACGGCCAGGATGCTCCCGGCAGAAACGCCTGTCTTCAAAATCAGGCGGCCGATGCGCCGGGTCAGGGTGTGCGTCTTGCCCGTGCCGGGTCCGGCCGCGATCAGCAACGGGCCGCCGTTGTGTTCCACCGCCCGAAGTTGCTCGGTATTGAGGTCTTTGAAATTACAATGGGCGGCCGGCGTTTCCGGAAAAACCGCTTCGGAAATCGCGGCCGCAAAGCGAAACTCCTTCGGCAGCCCCGGGTCTTCTTTCGAAACGGCGGCAGCCGTGGCAGCATCCGGAACCGCAAACAGAGATCTCTGACCTATGAGGTGTTTGCGTTCCTGGGCGCTGAAGATCTTGATCCGGCCATACTCGCCGTCGAAGCCCGGGCGGATGTCCATTCTGTTTTCGCGCATGCGGCGGATCGCCTCGGGAAGAAGCGGGATTCCGGCCTGCTCGATGCGGTCCGGTTCAAGTTGCTGAAGAATACCGAGTTCCGGTCCCAGCGCGGTGACGGCCGCTTGGTAGGCCTGGCTGACCTTGCCGCTCTTCGGGCCAACCTGCAGGATCTCGGCCAGGATGTCCGTGAGCGGAACCAGGTTGCAGTAGGGGTGCGCCGTGGCGGGTTTGGTGCCGGCCGGTCGATCCGCGAGTTGCTCCACCCGGTAAAGAACGCCTATGGTGAGCGGTTTTCCACAGACGGGGCATTTGCCGTCGCGGGCCATGGTTTCCCTTGGCGCAAGGCACACCCCACAACTGCGGTGGCCGTCCAGGTGGTATTTGCCCTCCTCCGGGTAGAATTCGAGCGTGCCCTTGAAACGCTGCGCATCGCTTTTTTTAAGAGCGTCGCGCATGGCAAAATAGGAAAGCTCGGTTTCGAAAAGGTTGGCTTCGCGGCCGAGGTTGGCCGGTGAGTGGGCGTCGGAATTGGACACCAGGGTCACCCCGTCCAGACTGGAGACCCGCCAGTTCATGGCCGGGTCGGAGGAGAGGCCGGTTTCGGCCGCGAATACGTGCGGCGTGAGATCGCCGAAACACTCCGCGATGGAATCAAAGCCGGATTTCGACCCCAGCACGGAAAACCACGGCGTCCAGATGTGCGCTGGAATGAGAAAGGCGTCGGCTGAAATTTCGAGCACGATCTCCAGAAGATCCCGTGCGTCTAGCCCGAGAATCGGCCTCCCGTCAGAGTGTATATTGCCGATGGATGCAAGCCTGTGATTGAGTCTTCGTGCCGTGTCTAAATCCGGAACGAGGACGAGATTGTGATTCTTGCGGGTCTTGCCGTCCTTTTTATAGATGTTGCTGATCTCGGTGGTCAGGATGAAACACATATCGCCCCGGCAGGCAGGGGGCACTCCGGCACCGCACGATGCCGAGAACTCTGGTTTCAGCTCGAACAGCCCCGGCCCTGCCGGTTCCAGCTTGGATTCGATTTCCGCAAACCAGGCGGGGTGGCTGAAATCTCCGGTTGCGACCACATTGACCCCTTTGATCTGCGCAGCGACCCATAGGTTTTCAAGATCGAGATTCTTGGCGGTTGCCCGGGAAAATTTGGAGTGAACATGGAAGTCGGCAGTGATTTTCATTTTGTCCGCGCCGGGAAAATATAGCTTGTAAAAACTTACTAAATCCGTTATATATATACGTATATTATTTAAACCACTACATCTTGTGGTTAGGTTGGAATTTTATCTATGGGCATCCTGTCATCGGCCGTTTCAATCACCCGCTACCGGGTGGAAGGTAAAATCGAAGGTCCCCTGATTGAAACCGTTTTAAACGGGCTTAAAAAAAACGCGATTCCTGAGATTGACGAAGAGGCGGAGTCAAAAGCCGCCGGGTGGACGTCGTTTGAAAACCCATTTCACCCGAACTTCGACGGGTCCTCGTTCGTGTTCGGTAATTTGTTTGTGTTTGCATTGCGAATCGACCGCAAATCGATTCCGGCAAAATTATTAAAGAAGCACTTGACCGTCGAGACAGCCAAGCGTTTGGCGAAGACCGGCCGTCGGTTTTTGTCCAAGGATGAAAAACAGGCCCTGAAAGACAAGGTTGTTAATGACCTGGCAATAAGAATCCCCTCCACGCCCAATATTTACGATTTGATCTGGAACTACGAGGCGTCGACGCTGTGGTTCTATTCCAATCTGCGCTCGGCCAATGAGGAAATCGAAACCCTGTTCCGGCGTTCCTTCAACTTGGGATTGCTGCGCCTGTTCCCATACACTGCAGCAGATATCACGGCCGGTTTGTCCGACGCGGAGCGGGACGTTCTTATTGGGCTTTCTCCTACACACTTTTCAGATTAATTACCAACACAAATTACAGGCGCCCGCATGCTTGATCTGGTCGTTGCGTATAATCGATATCGGTTTCTGGGCGACGAATTTCTGACCTGGTTGTGGTACACGATCGAAAACGACCCGAGTGTCTTGAGGTCGGCGGACCCGGACTGCCAGTCTCTTGAAGTTGGAAACCGCATTGTATTCGAAAACCGCAAGACCAAGTCGGTCGAGCGCATCACGATTAAGGGGGATGAGGCTGGTCTTGAGGAGGGTCGTCTGGCCTTGCGCAAGGGCGCTCTGGTTTCAGAAATAGCTCTGATTTTTAAAACCGGCGAATATATTTGGCAGTTCAGTGTAAAAGGTGAAAGTCTTAATGTGAGCAACCTTAAGACACCGGGTCCCTCGCTGCCGCAGAGTCCTGAACAAATGGATGATTTTATTCTGGAAAAGACCGGACAGGTAGATAAGATACTTCAATTCTTGGAAAAAATTTTCAGTTCGTTCATTCGAAACCGGGTATCCTCCAAATGGACGAGCAAGACCGTCCCATCGATCAAAAAATGGATTGTCTCGATTGCGGCGTCGTAACTTGTTTATAGATTCCGCGTTATCAACACAATTTTTAAACACGATTATAAAGTTCTCTTTCTAATTCAATAGAGTGACACTTTTCAGTAATTTTATATTTATGTTTTTTATAATCATTATAGCAAGTTAAAAAATTATCAACATATTGACAGTCTTTCATCTTTCTCTTTATTCTTTTAACATTAAAAATAGAGGGGAACATCATGAGGGCGACCGTTCAAAAAGCGGACATCCTGCCGGTGCTGTCCAGGGTTCAGGGCATAACCGGTCGCAAGACCAACCTGGCAATTACCACCAATGTTCTTATCCAAACAAAAGACGACAGCATTTCCGTTTCTGCGACGGATCTGGAGACCGGTTTTGAAGGCAACTACCCTGCCACCGTCGATTCGCCGGGGTCTATTACGATCAATGCGCGAAAATTTTTTGAGATTGTCAGGGATTTTCCAAGCAATGATATTATATTCAATGAAATTGAAAATCACTGGATCGAGATAGGTAATGCAACGGTTGAGTATCATATTGTAGGATTGAATCCCGAAGATTTTCCGGTAATTCCAAAGATAGACCAAGCCGAATTCGTCGAGATCGAATCGTCAGCCCTGGCCAGTATGATTTCAAAATCGGTGATCATCAGCGCCGCAGGGGACGAAAGAAGGACCCATATCATCGGGGTGTATACCGAATGGCTCGAGGAGAAAGGGAACAAACTCTTCCGGATGGTTTCAACGGACGGAAGCCGTCTTTCCAAGAGTGATTTTATATTAGATAAATCAATCAAACTGCCGGAAGGCGCGGGTGTTCTCATCCCCAAAAAAAGCTTAGTGGAAGTTGGTAAATTTTTAGAGGTGGAAGGCTCCGTTCAAGTCGCTTTCAAAGATAACAATTTCATCATCAAGAAGCACACCGAGACCATCATTATCCGCCTGCTCGAAGGTGAGTTCCCGAAATATGCGGACATCATCATTAAACCCGAAGATAACAATATTGTCATGGACCGCCAGGGGTTGTTGATGATGCTCAAGCGCATGTCCATCATGTCTTCAGACGAGTATAAAGGGGTTATTTTTAATTTTGAAGAAAACAAACTCACGGTCTCTTCCACCAACCCGGAAATAGGAGAGTCCAAGGAGGAGATGCCGATCGAGTTTAACAGGAAAAAAATAACCGTGATGTTCAACCCTAAATTTTTCATTGACACCCTGAATGTGATCGATGACGAAAAAGTGGTTTTAAACATCGTGAGCGAGGAGAAGCCCTGCCTGATCGAGGGTGAAAAAGACAAATCGTATATCAGCGTCATCATGTTGATGCGAATCTAATTGAGAGTTCATACTGCTATGAATACCAACGGAAATTCCGACTACACTGCGGATAATATAAAAGTTTTAGAAGGCCTTGAAGCGGTGCGGCTCCGGCCGGCCATGTACATCGGCAACATCGACGTCGCGGGCCTACACCACCTGGTTTATGAAGTGGTGGACAACAGTATAGACGAGGCCATGGCCGGAGTTTGCGACCTCATCAACGTCATGGTTCACACTGACAACAGCATCACCGTGACCGACAACGGCCGCGGCATCCCTGTCGGGATGCACAAAAAAGAGAACAAGCCGGCGCTTGAAGTCGTCATGACCAAGCTGCATGCCGGCGGTAAATTCGACAGCGACTCCTACAAGGTCTCCGGTGGGCTGCACGGGGTGGGCGTTTCCGTGGTGAACGCACTTTCCGTGATGCTCGATGTTGAGGTTTACACCGACGGCAATATCTACCACCAAACGTATACCAGGGGCCAAAAGACGAGTGAGCTTACGGTCATCGGAAAAACCCGCAAGCGCGGTACCAAGGTTCATTTTTTGGCGGATCCCGAAATTTTTACCGTCACCGAGTTCAGCAACGACATCCTCATCCGGCGCTTGCGGGAGCTCGCCTTTTTAAACAAGGGCGTGCGCATCACCTTCGAGGACGAGCGCTCGGATGTCAAAGAGGAGTTTTTCTACAAAGGTGGCATCATCGAATTCTGCGAACACCTGAACCGCCGCAACACCCCCCTGCACAAGGCGATCTATATTGATGGCGAAAAGAGCGACATACAGGTTGAGGTCGCCATTCAGTACAATGACACCTACTTCGACAAGATTCTGTCCTTCGCCAACAACATCAATACCACCGAGGGCGGAACACACCTCATCGGGTTCAAGTCGGCGTTGACCCGCACCATCAACCAATATGCCACCAGCAGCAACGTTCCCAAGAACATGCAGGCCAAGATCAGCGGCGATGACGTGCGCGAGGGCCTGACCGCCATTATCAGTGTGCGGATCCGCCACCCGCAGTTCGAAGGGCAGACCAAGACCAAACTCGGAAACAGTGAAGTCAAGGGCCTGGTCGAGTCGCTGGTGAATGAGAAACTGAACGAGTTTTTCGAGGAAAACCCCACCGTCGCCCGCAAGATCGTGGCCAAGGGAGCGGAGGCGGCGCGTGCGCGCGATGCGGCCCGGCGGGCCCGTGACTTGGCGCGCAGCAAGGGCTCGCTTATGGACGCCACCCTGCCCGGCAAGTTGGCCGAATGCCAGTCCGACGACCCGAACCTGAGGGAGATTTTCATCGTCGAGGGGGATTCCGCCGGCGGCTCGGCCAAGCAGGGGCGTGACCGTAAATTTCAGGCGGTGCTGCCGCTCAAAGGAAAAATCCTCAACGTCGAAAAGGCGCGCTTCGACCGGATCCTCCAGAGCGAAGAGATCAAGAACATCATCACCGTCCTCGGCACCGGGGTGGGTAAAGAGGAGTACAACATCGAAAACATCCGCTACAAGAAGGTGATCATCATGACGGATGCCGATGTGGACGGATCGCACATTCGCACACTACTGCTCACCTTCTTTTACCGCCAGATGCCGGAGATGATCAGTAAGGGGTTTCTCTACATCGCCCAACCGCCGCTGCTCAAGGTCGGCAAGGGCAAGGATGAGATGTACCTTAAGGACGAGTCCGATCTGAACGACTGGGTGTTCAAAAAGGTGTGCGATTCGAAACGCGTGACATACGGCAGCGACCAAAAGGACCTTTCCGGACACACCCTTTATCTCTTCAGTTGCGACCTGGCCGAGTACCTATCCCTTCTGGAGACATTAAAAAAACGTGGTATCAGCGCGGAGTTGGCCGAAATCTTGGCCGACGCCGGGTTGGAAGAAAAGTCCTTTCTCCAGGACGAGCAGCGCATGACCGCTTTAAAGCAGACCCTTATCCAGAAAGGGTACACGGTGGAGGGTCCGCGCTTTAATGTGGAGCGCAGTATTTTTGAGATTTTAGTAACCGGACAGAACGAGCACAAGGAGACGATCTTCGCCGGGCCCGAATCCAAAATCAATTCAACCATCAAGGTCGGCCGCGGCTTTGTCTTTTCCAACGATTTTCAGAAATACATCGATTTAAAGAAGAAGATCGCCCAGTACGACTTTGAGCCCTTCACGATTCAGACACTTGAAAAGAGCGGGGAGCCCTTCAGTGCCAAGAGCAAAGTCGAACTTATGGATTATCTCCTGAAGGAGGGCAAGAAAGGGCTTTCCGTCCAGCGCTACAAGGGTCTCGGTGAGATGAACCCGAGCCAGTTGTGGGAAACGACCATGAACCCGGAGAAGCGGACCCTGTTACAGGTCAAGGTGGAGGATTTTGTGGATGCCGACGAGATCTTCACACTTCTCATGGGTGAAGAAGTCGAGCCGCGCCGGGAATTCATCCAGAACAATGCGCTGGAAGTTTCGACGTTGGATATATAAATCGGGTGTTTGGGTGTTTTGGTTTCCGGTTATTCAGCCGCGTGTTGAAAAAAAACACCAAACGCTCCCAGCCATAAAAATTCCACGATAGCCGATTCAGTGAGCTATGAACCTGCATCAGATCTTCGCTAGGGATCTTCCCGACCTCTGGTTTCAGGCCGTGCACGACATCCTCGATCATGGCCGGCGCTTCGTGATCGACCGCGGCTCCTATGCCGGCCAGACCCGGCTCGAGTACGACTTCTTCACCGGCCACGTGAAATACCCGGGGACCCAGCCGATTATCCCGGACATCCCGCCGGGTTGCGGCATCCCCAACCCGGTCGAGCACGACTACATCTATGGCGGCCCCGGCTACGACCGGGCTTACATCGAATACCTGATGTCGCCCCGCAAGGAACCCGGCGAGTCCTACACTTACGGCGAGCGCCTGACACGGGTGCCCGTCACCGGCGATAAGTTCATCTGGTGGCAGGAGGACAATACCGAAATCATCGACAAGCGGCAAGTGGATGGAAAACTGCTTTTCGAGGAAAACGGCAAGCTCTACCTGAACCAGATCGAATGGGTCATCGATACATATAAAAAATTCGGCCAGCGCAACAACCAGATGGTGCTGCAGGTGGCCCACCCGTCCGACCTGACGCTGCTCGACCCGCCCTGCCTGCGCTCCATCGACACACGCATCCAGGACGACATGCTGAATTTCGTAGTCTATTTCCGGTCCTGGGATTTATGGAACGGGCTGCCCGCCAACCTCGCCGCCATCCAGAACCTGAAGGAGTACATGGCCGCCGAGATCGGGGTCAAAGATGGGGAGATGATCGTGGAGAGCAAGGGCCTGCATCTGTACGGCTACGCCGAGGACCTGGCCAAGCTGAGATGTCTAAGAACCTGAAATTAACCAATCCCGCCGCTATCGGCGGGATTGGTTATCTCATTCATAGATGAGTGAGATTTTGGGTGAAGGCGGGTGAACGATCTTCACCTTGCCTTTTGCGATTTCATGCCGCCACAGGACGTCCGCCACTACCTGCTCCACGCTCGTGAACTTCGCTGTACCGAACAAATTCTTGTAGTGCTGCATCTGGATTTCGACCAAGGGCACGATCTGCTCGTGGCGGCTGAGTTCGGCGACCGTCAGGCCCTGCACAATACCTTCCGAGACCAGTTCCACCACGTCATAGTCGTATCCCAGGTCCTTGTAGTCGCTCTGGCCGGGCTCGAGGCCCGCCGTCGGGATGCGGTTTACGATGGCAAGATCCAGACCCAGAAAGGCCGCCATTTCCCGCACCAGGCGCTTTGAAAGCCCGCCGATCGGGCTCACGTGCACCGCGCCGTCGCCGAACAGGGTATAGTATCCGATCCCGAAATCCTCGTCCTTGTTGCCGGTGCCGGCCACGATTTTCTTCTCGGTGGCCGCCTTGGTGGAAAGCACGTTCGCCCGCACGCGGGAAATCATATTGCCCTTGTGGAAGATGCTTTCAAAGGCCTCCGGGTTGGTGGCGCGGAACGCCTC
>DATITS010000148.1:0-4661 GCA_035467535.1 Desulfobacterales bacterium | reverse complement strand
TTCGTCATCGGGTCCGAACAGCATGTCGATCAAGGTGGGGTTTGCCCGCCGGGGCCTTTTGCTGAAGAACATGATTTGCGGCACGACGAGAACCGGCTGCGCGGTGGTCTTCTGCAGACGGATCAGAAACTCCAACGGGTCGCCGGGGCTTTTGCCGAAGCGCTGCCAGAAATGCTTTTTCCGGATCAGCGTGAAAAATCCGGCCGCCGCCTGCAACTCTTCGCGGAGAAAGCCGCTGTCATATGGGTCGGGCCACCGCCCGTGCCGCATAAGGCTGTCGGCGTGTGCCAGCAGGATCCGCAGCATGCGGGAGGGGGACTGCCAGATGAAAAACCGGCCGCCGAGACCGATGCGGGGGAACCGCACGCCCAGGTGGCGGTAGCGATGGTAGGCGAAGAGAAACGCGAAGTCGCTCTTGAACTTCGAGGTGTAGACGACGATGGCGTCGGCGGGCAGCTGGCGCAGCGCGGCGGCCTGGGGCTCTTCGAGTCGGACCCCGGAATAGAAGAGCGCAAGGGCCCGCGACAGGATGGGGCCGGGATCGTTCGGTAGCACGTTGCGGTAGTGATGATGGGTGCCGTGGAGGATCCGGTCGATCCAGCGCCGGACCCGGCCGGCCGCGGGCTGCGGGGCAGAAGTGGGATCATCCATGGCACCATCACCTGTCAACGGTTCCAAACGATTTTGGCTTTGTGTGACCGCACATTTCTTTTCTTTCAGGCTATCTGCCTGAGCCGTTACGGTTCGACGTCCAGCAAGTAGCAGAACAGGGCCGCGTTTGCAACCTCAACGGCCAATGTGCGGATGTACTCGGGTCGTTTTTGGCGCGGTTGGAAAACGCGTCATCCGTCCTGCGGGCGGCAGATGGCGACCGGGGTTCGGATGACGCCGTCGCCGGGCGCAGTGGAGTTCAAAATGGCCTTGTCTTGGTCAAATCGTTATGGTATAAAAAAATAAGACTGCAAAAATTGTGTCCGGGCTTTACCGGAACACGGGCGGCATTCGTTCGCATGCGCGCACAGGAGATGATCCGATTTCGCGATCGTGAGACCGAAATTTTATCGAAACGGAAAAGGAGGAGGCGAGGTTATGAAGACTTTGGTTGGTGGTGCGGTGGCTGCGGCATTAGGCTTGATCGGGCTGGGGATGTGGTGGGCGGATTTCCTCATGGTGCTCAAGGGCACCATCCCGGCGTTGCTGCTTCTGGGCGGGGGGCTGGCGATCTATCTCGGCTTCGACGAGATGAAGGACACCTGGAAGAAGGATGAGTCGCCCACGCCGTCGGTGCCCGTCGACGAGCTTGAAAAGTACAAGTGCGAAATTTCCGATCTCAAAAAAGAGTTGGATTCGCTGAAAACGGAGAAGAAGTCCGAATAACCGCTGTAAACGTCGGGGTCCGGCAGGCCGCTCCGGGGCCGGGCCCTGGCCCCCCTCAAGCTGGTTGCAAGACTCACAACAGGGTCCACCGCAAAGCGCTTGCAGCGCCGCCAGCGGGCTCCAAAGGGGTTTTGACCGGTTCCGTTACAGCGCCGCTTTGGCGGCCGCCACGGCCAGCCGGTCGGCGTGTTCGTTCTCCACAACCCCTTTGTGCCCCTCCACCTTGACGAGACGGAGGTTCTTGAAAGCCGCCATGTCGTTGCGGATGGCGGCGATCAACTCCTGGTTCTTCTTTGCTTTCCAGTTCCGCGTCAGCACCCCGAGGGCGTAGCTGCTGTCCGTATAGACGCGGACGGGCAGGTTTTTCTTTTTCACCGCCGCCAGCCCCTTCTGAATCGCCAGCAGTTCGGCGATGTTGTTGGTCGCCTCACCGATGTATTCCCCGATTTCCTTGCGCTGTGAGCCGTAAATCAGCACCACACCGATGCCGGAGGGCCCGGGGTTCCCGGACGAGGCCCCGTCCGTGTAAATGTGCACAACCCCTTCTTTCGGCCGTTCCGTGACGTCCAGGGCCGCCCGACGGGGCACCCTGGCCGCGGGCGCGACCGGGGCTGCGGTCGCCTCGTCCAGGCGGCGCAGGTTTTCCGTCCGGACCTGGTACTCTTGGGGCTGGTCCAATTGATATTTGATCAGAGCGCGGCCGCCGGTCTCGAGCGGCCGGCCCTCGGCATCCGCCGCCACCCAGACCTTGCTGTTTTTAAAACGCATTCTGACCCAGTTCGGGTTGGTTGGGTTCATGGGGTTGGTTCAGTTCTTTGGGTTGTTGAACTGCGAAAGCGAGCGAATCATAAAAAAAACCGCATTTCTTAACAATTGAAGATCCCTGCAGTTTGCTGCAGGGATCTTCAATCGGGGTAAAGGAAAAACTCCCGTCGCATCTCCCGAAACTCCTCCAGTTCGCCCTGCCAGGATGCTTCGATGCTCTCGACCGGCTCCAAGGCCTCGATCCGGCGGCGCACGGCCGCATCGCCGATAAGCAGGTCGATGGGCAGTTTCTCGTGCTCGTACTCGTAGGGCGGCGGCCGCCAGCCGAACTCGGTTGCGTGATGACGGATGATGGCCTGCAGCAGCCGCAGGGTGGTCCGGTACGGCGCGTAGCGCTGCGGCTGCGTGACGTGGATTTGCAACCCGCGGCAGCGCTGGCCCTGCCACTTGCCGGAGGTGGGCTCGAACACGGTCGGCCGGAGCACGGCGCCGGCGACGGGCGTCTGTCCGAGTTCTGTTTCAAGTTTCGAAACATTCAGGTAGGGCGCCCCGAACAGCTCAAACGGCTGGGTGGTCCCGCGGCCCTCGGAGACATTGGTGCCTTCCCAGAGGACCTGTCCGGGGTAGACCAGGGCCGCGGCCGGGGTGGGCAGGTTGGGGGAGGGGGCGACCCACGGGATCCCTGTGTCGGCGAAGGTCATCTCACGCTTCCAGCCTGACATGGGCATGATCTGCAGATCGCAGCCAATGCCGAAGCGGGCGTTGAACAGCCGGGCGAGCTCGGCCAGTGTCAGGCCGTGGCGCATGGGGATCGGGTAGCGGCCGACGAAGGATGCCCACTCGGGCCGGAGCAGGTTGCCCTCCACCGCCGAGCCGCCGGTCGGGTTGGGGCGATCAAGCACGAGCACCGTTTTGCCGCCGGCCGCCGCGGTCTCCATGCAGTAGGACAGCGTGTAGGCGAAGGTGTACACGCGGGTGCCGACGTCCTGGAGGTCTACGACGAGCACGTCGATGTCGGCCAACATCGCGTCCGAGGGGATGCGGGTGGTGCCGTAGAGGCTGAAGACCGGGATGGCCAGGGCCGGGTCGAGCATGTCCTCGGATTCGATCATGTTGTCCTGCTTCTCGGCGAAGAAGCCGTGCTGCGGGGAGAAGAGCGCGCGCAGGGCGCCCGGGAACCGCTCGTGGAGCCGGTGGCGGGCGTGGCGAAAGCAGCGATCGACCGAGGCCGGATTGCAGAGCAGCCCCAAGCGCCGGCCGTCCAGCCAGGCCGGCGGGTCCTCGATCAGACGCTCCAATCCGGTCAGAACTTTTGCCATTGTCTGCGCTCCTGTTAAACTCTTTTCCCGCCCTTTACCACAGCGGGCCCCGGATCGGAAGCGCAAACAGGGGCGAAGACCCCCATCTCAATTCCCTTGACAGGTTCTCAAGAAGTTTCTAAAAACACTTTTTGGCCTTTCGCAGCGGCATGCGCGTATAACTAAGGTTGGTGCTACGCAAAAGGCCGTCATGACCGATGGCTTTGTAGAAAGCCCAAGTTCAAGGCGCGCGAATCCCGTGGCGTGAGGCGTACGTGCAGTACGCCGCAGCGACAGCGGGATGAAGCGCAACGCCGAAATTGGGATTTTAACAAAGCCATCAAGGGTTGCACGGGATGGATCGGGAGGCGTGGTGGATCTGCGGCTGGGGGGGGTGGTCGTCATCGTCGGCAATTACGGAAGCGGCAAGTCCGAAGTGGCCATCAACCTGGCGGCCGACCACCGGCAGGCAGGGCTGCGAGTGCGCATCGCCGATCTCGACCTGGTGAACCCCTATTTCAGGTCCCGCGAGGCCCGGAGGGCGCTTGCGGAACTGGGCATCGAGGTGGTGCTGCCGCCGGACCAATACCTGCAGGCCGAGCTGCCGGTGCTCAGCCCCATGGTGGCGGGGATCATCCGCCAGCCGGGCGAGTTGACCATTCTCGATGTCGGCGGCGACAACGTCGGCGCCATGGTGCTGGCGGCCCTGGGGGACGCCTTCGCTGCCGGCGCCATTCCGCAGATGCTGCAGGTGGTCAATCCCCTGCGGCCCGCGACCGCTACTCACGCGGGCTGCCTGAAGATCCGCCGGGAGATCGAAGCTGCGGCCGGGCTTTCCGTGACCGGCCTGATCGGGAACGCCAACCTGATCGACGAGACGACAGCGGGCGAGATCACCGACGGCTACGCGTTCGTGCAGGGGTTGTCGGAGGCAAGCGGGCTGCCGGTCGTGTGCATCACCGTGGCCGAGGAATTGCTGCCGCAGGTGGATGCGTCGCGGTTCGCCTGCCCGGTGCTCACGATCCGCCGGCAGCTCGTGCCGCCCTGGAAGAAGGCCTGCCGACTGTGACACCTGGGCTCTCTGCAGCGGGCAATGAACAACGAGATTCGGGTTCGGGCGGTATCCGTTCGAACCTTCAGGAGGGAGTGCATCATGGCGTATGAACATAGTGTCGACCCGGAGCGCTGCAAGGGGTGCGGGCTGTGCGTCACGGCCTGCCC
>DATITS010000147.1:0-20885 GCA_035467535.1 Desulfobacterales bacterium | reverse complement strand
TGGCAGGCCTGCCGGGGCTCATTTTGGTGTGCGGACGCTACGAGGGGGTAGACGAGCGCCTCTGCGAGGAACTCATCGACGAGGAGCTCTCGATCGGGGATTACGTTCTGACCGGAGGCGAACTGCCTGCCATGGTGGTGATCGATGCGGTGACGCGCCTCATCCCCGGCGCGCTGGGCGGCGAAGACTCCGCCGCGCGCGACTCTTTTTCCGCCGGGCGCCTGGAGCATGCGCACTACACGCGGCCGCCCGTGTTCGAGGCCTCGGAGGTTCCCGGGGTGCTGTTGACCGGGCACCACCGCAACATTGAGCGCTGGCGGCTTGCGTCGTCCCTGCTGCGGACCTTCGTCAACCGGCCGGACCTCTTGCGGGACCGGCCGCTGACGGACGCGGAGGCGGCGGTGCTTCGGAGCTGGCACGCGGACATTGCGAGGCTTCTGGGCGAGGCGCCCGCGGCGCCGCCGGCCGGCCCGGAAAACGAGCAGCGATAGATGCCCCGGCTCTACCTGGCGTTGGTGCATTATCCGGTGGTGAACCGCAGGGGTGAGGTCATCGCCGCGGCGCTGACCAACCTCGACTTGCACGACATCGCCCGGGCGGCGAAGACGTTCGGGGTGCAGGCGTACTTTGTGGTCACCCCGTTGGACGACCAGCGGGTTTTCGCCGAGCGGATCGTGGCCCACTGGACGACGGGGCCGGGTGCGGAGCTGGTGCCCGACCGCCGTCGGGCCTTGGAACTGGTGCGGGTGACGGGGTCGGTGGCGGAGGTCATCGACACCATCACAGGCATCGAGGGTGTACGGCCGCTGGTGGTGGCCACCTGCGCCCGGCCGCAGCCCGCCGCCATCGATTGCGCGGCGCTGCGCGCCACGATCGCGGGCGGGCGATCGTGTCTGCTGGTGTTCGGCACCGCCTGGGGGCTCGCCCCCGAGGCGATTGCCGGCGCCGACCGCGTGTTGGCGCCGATCGCCGGCGCGGCCGACTACAATCACCTGGCGGTGCGCTCGGCCGCGGCGATTGTTCTGGACCGGTTGTTGGGGGATAACTGTTCAGGTAGATAGACTGAAGACTGAAGGCTTTCAGGGACAAACCATAGCCGTTGCGGCGAACATATCTTTTAAAAGATCAGTATAGGAGGAGCCATGAACAAGATTGAATTGCTCGAACGCGAACAGATGCGGATGGACGTGCCCAATTTCATCCCGGGCGACACGGTCAAAGTCCACGTGAAGATAAAAGAGGGTGAAAAGGAACGTATCCAGGCCTTTCAGGGTGTCGTGATCGGCAAGCACAAGGGCGGCATCAGTTCCACTTTCACGGTGCGCAAGGTCTCTTACGGCGTCGGGGTCGAGCGCATCTTTCCAATGCACTCCCCGGCGATCGACCGGGTCGAAATCATCACGCGCGGCCGCGTGCGCCGCGGCAAGCTGTATTACCTGCGTAACCTCAAGGGCAAAGCTGCGCGCATTCGTGAAAGACGCGTCAGCTGACGAGCGGAGGCGGATGCCGCAGCCGCAGTGCGCGCCGCGGCCTTTCTGCCCCCGGCTGGCCGCCATGGATCGGTGGAGTTACGAAAAACGGGCTGCGCTGAAAGGCCGCCTTTGCATCGCCGGGACCGACGAGGTCGGGCGCGGCCCGTTGGCCGGTCCGGTGGTCGCGGCCGCCGTCATCCTGCCGGCGGGGTTCCCGGAGGAGCACGTCGTCGACTCCAAGAAACTCACCCCCTTGCGGCGTGAGCGACTCTACGGCGTTATCTACCGCCATGCCGTCGCTGTCGGTATCGGTATCATTGATGCATTGGAGATCGACCGCATCAACATCCTGCAGGCGTCGCTCCAGGCCATGGCCATGGCAGTGAACAACCTCAGCCCCCGTCCCGACTACCTGCTCATCGACGGCACCTTCCCGATACCGGTCCCGCTGTCCCAGGAGCCGATAGTGAAGGGCGACACCCTGAGTGTTTCCATCGCCGCCGCCTCCATCGTCGCCAAGGTCACGCGGGACCGACTGATGGGCCTCTACCACCTGTACTACCCGGACTTCGGTTTCGCCCGCCATAAAGGCTACCCCACCCGGGAGCACCGGGCGGCGATCCGCCGTTTCGGCTGCTCCCCCATTCACCGGCGTACGTTTCGGGGCGTGCGGGAGCACCTGACGGCGCCTCCGGCGGTTCGCTCATGTTGAACCTCCGGCAGCAATACGGCGCGCAGAGCGAGTCCCTGGCCGCCCGGCTGCTCAAGCAGCGCGGTTACACGATTCTGGAAACCAATTACCGCACCCCCTTGGGCGAGATCGACATTATCGCCCGGGACCGGGGCACCATCGTTTTCGTCGAGGTCAAGGCCCGTCGCTCCCTCGGATTCGGGGGCCCGAAATGGGCGGTCACGCCGAAGAAGCAGCGCAAGATCTCCATGGTGGCCCTCTACTACCTCAAGACCACGCGGCAGAGCCAGGCCAAGGCCCGGTTCGACGTCGTGGCCATCCGCTCGCTGGCGGAGCCGCCGCAGGTGGAAATTATCCGGAATGCCTTCGACCTGCTCTACGGATAACCGCGGGCTCGCCGCCGAGGCCGGGGTGCTCTACGTGGTGGCGACCCCCATCGGGAACCTGGAGGACATCACCCTGCGGGCGCTTGCCGTGCTGCGATCAACGGACCTCGTCGCGGCCGAGGACACCCGCAAGACCGCGCAGTTGCTCAGCCGTCACGGCATCACGAAATCCCTGGTGTCCTATCATGACCACAACGAGAGCCGGCGCACTCCGGAGTTGCTGCAGCGGCTGCGGCAGGGAGCATCGGTTGCGCTCGTGTCGAACGCCGGAACCCCGGGAATATCCGACCCGGGCTACCGGCTGGTGTCCGCGGCGGCCGAGGCCGGCCTTCGGATCGTACCCGTGCCCGGGGCAACGGCCGCCGCCGCAGCCCTCTCGGCCTCGGGCCTGCCCACGGACGCATTCGTGTTCGTGGGGTTTCTGTCCAAGAAGGCCGGCAAACGCCTGACCCAGATAAAGGCGCTTGCCTCGGAGGTGCGAACCGTCATATTATACGAATCCCCCCAGCGCATCGTCGCGCTGGTGGCGGAGTTGCGGCAAACCCTTGGCGACCGGCGGGCGGTGCTGGCCCGGGAGTTGACCAAGATCCATGAAGAGTTCATCCGGGGGCGGCTGAGCGGGATTCTAGAGACCCTCCAGGCCCGGCCCGAGGTCAAGGGCGAGTGCACGCTGCTCCTGTCGGGCGCGGAGCCGCAGGAGTCGCTGCTTTGGGATGCGGCCCGGGAGGATATTCAACGGGCGCTGGCATCGGCCTCCGGCGGGCTTTCCGAACTGGCGCGTGAACTGGCGCACAAGCACGGGCTGCCGCGCAAGGCGGTCTATACGGAAGCGATGCGGATCAAAGCGGAGCGGATGCAGACAGACGACTGAAACGACCATTTCATTTATCCGATTTACACGTGAAAGGGAGGAGTATGGAAAGCGAGTCACCGATTAACCCGTTGGATGCCATTTTTGCGCCGAAATCCGTGGCGGTGATCGGCGCTTCGACCACGCCCGGAAAAGTCGGGCACGACATTTTCGTCAACATCCTGAAGGGGGGCTACACCGGCACCCTCTACCCCGTCAACCCCAGCGCCCGGTCCATCGCGAGCGTCAGAGCCTACAAATCCCTGACGGAGATCCCCGACGAGATCGACCTCGGCATCGTCATCCTGCCGCCGAAGGCCGCGCTGCAGTCCGTCCAGGAGGCCGTGGCAAAGGGCGTCAAGGGCATCGTCATCGTTTCGGCCGGGTTTCGCGAGATCGGCCCCGAGGGGCGCGCGATCGAAGACCGCCTCGTCGCCACCTGCCGCGAGGCCGGGGTGCGGTTGATCGGGCCGAACTGCCTCGGCGTCATCAACCCGCTGCCGGCTGTGCGCTTGAACGCGAGTTTCTCCACGCGCATGCCCAAGGCCGGCAACGTCTCGTTCATCTCCCAGAGCGGCGCGCTGTGCACGGCGGTGCTGGATTTTGCCGCCGACCGCAACTTCGGGTTCTCGAAGTTCATCTCCATCGGCAACAAGGCGGATGTGGACGAGCTGGACCTGCTGCGCTACCTGCACCGGGATCACGACACGGAAGTCATCCTGATCTACGTGGAGGAGCTGCGGCGGGGGTCGGAATTCATCGAAGCCGTGAAGGAGATCACCTGCGGCGACTACCGGCCCAAGCCGGTGCTCGTCATCAAGTCCGGCCGTACCAGCGCCGGCGCCCAGGCCGCGGCCTCCCACACGGGCTCGCTTGCCGGCACCGAGGGCGTCTACGACGCGATCTTTGTGCAGTCCGGCATCATCCGCGTCGCCTCGATCGACGAGCTCTTCGATTTCGCAACGGCCTTCGCCTACAAAAACGAGAGTGAGCTCGGCAAGATGCGCCGCAAGGTGCCGGCGGGAAACCGCGTCGCCATCGTCACCAACGCCGGCGGGCCGGGCATCGTCGCCACCGACATGACCATGTTTTCGGGGCTGGAGCTGGCCAGGTTCAAGGAGGAGACGATCGAGACCCTGGCGAGCCACCTGCCGAGCACCGCCAACCTGCACAACCCGGTGGACATCATCGGCGATGCCTCGATCGATCGCTACGAAAACGCATTGGGTGCGGTCATCCGTGACGAGGGCGTGGACGGCGCGTTGGTGATCCTCACGCCGCAGTCCATGACCGATGTCCTGGGCACGGCCGAGGCCATCGCGCGTATCGCCCGCAGGTCGTTCAAGCCGATCATGTGCTGCTTCATGGGGGTCATCGACGTCTCGCAGGGCGTCAAATACCTTCAGGAGCACGGTATCCCCGTCTACAAGTTCCCCGAAAACGCCGCCAAGGCCTTCGGGGCGGTCTACCGCTACTCCAACTGGCTCAACCGCCAGCACCTGGCGCAGTACAACTTGAAGTTCGACCGGGAGCGCGCCGCCAAGATCATTCAGGACTGCCTCTCCCGCGGCAAGACCCGGATCGGCGAACTGGACGGGATCGGGATCCTCGAATCCTACGGGTTCAAGGTGCTGCCGACCCGGCTGGCCACCACCGGCGACGAGGCCGCCGCCATCGCCGCCGAGATGGGCTTTCCGGTGGTGATGAAAATCGTCTCGGAGCAGATCCTGCACAAGTCGGATGCCGGCGGGGTGATCGTCGGTTTGGCCACCGCCGCCGAGGCGAAGCAGGCATTTGATACCATCGTCACCCGCGCCCGGGGTTACAAACCCGAAGCCCAGATCGAAGGGGTGCTGGTCCAGAAAATGGCCGCTTCCGGGACCGAGGTCATCATGGGGGTGAACCGCTATCCCACCTTCGGGCCGTTGCTGATGTTCGGCAGCGGCGGCATCTTCGTCGAGGTCTTCCAGGACGTGAGCTTTCGCCTGGCGCCCATCGGCCGCAACGAGGCCCGCCGCATGGTGCGGGAAATCAAAGGCTACAAACTCCTGCAGGGCTTCCGCGGCAAACCGAAGGGGGACATCGAGTTCATCGAGAAATGCCTGGTCGCCCTGTCGAACATGGCCATGAACCACCCGGAGATCGTGGAGCTCGACATCAACCCGCTCCTGGTGCACGCCGAGGGCAAGGCCGCCACCGCCGCCGACTGCCGGATGATCCTTAAGGCCCCGGACGGCGACCCGACGCCGGCGCATTGAAATGACCGCGGTGATTTATCCGGTGATCCTGCCTGTTCCGGCGGAGGTTCAACACCTCCCGCCGAAGCAGCGGGTGCAGTCTCTGAGCGACTGCGCCCGGCAGGCGCTCGCGCTATCGGCTGAGCGGCTCGGGGTGCGCCTGGGTCCGTTGGAAAAGGACGACCGGGGCGCCCCGATCCCCTGCCACGGCCATTTCTGGTCCCTGAGCCACAAACCGGACTATGTCGGCGGCGTGGTTGCGCCGGCCGCCATCGGGCTCGACATCGAAAGGCTTCGCCCCTGCTCTGCAGGCCTGCGCCGCAAGACCGCCGATGCCGCCGAGTGGGCCCTGATGGGCCATGACGACCTGCAGACGACGTTTTTCCGCTACTGGACTGCCAAGGAAGCCGTCTTGAAGACCCGGGGCGAAGGGTTGCGGGACTTGTCCCGTTGCAGGATCGACCACATCCTCGGCCCCACGCGTCTGCGGGTGGATTACGCCGATAAAACTTGGACCGTCGAGCATTTCTTTTTCGAGGGCCACGTGGCCGCTGTTGCCGCCGGCAGGTTTCGCGTGGAGTGGACGCTTGCGCACCCCGGGTGAACACCGGTTCTTGGCAGGGCCGTTTCAGTTGACAGGGAGATCTGTTTCCGTTAAAAAATTGAAGAAAGACGAAATCCCCTTTTGCTTGCTTTAGCAAAGGGGGTTGGGAGATTCGGGAAGCGACGTCATCGGAAGCCATCAAGGTTGCCGCGACCACACCATCGGGGAAACCGCATGATCATCGGGCTGGATGTCGGGGGCACCCACACGGATGTTGTCCTGTTGGACAACACCGGACTGCTGCGGGAGGTCAAAGTCCCTACCGATGCCTCGGATCTCTTCCGCTCGGTTTTTAAGGGCCTGGATGCGGTCACGGAGGGCGTGGATACCGGCGCCATCCGCCGCATCGTCCTCAGCACCACGCTGACCACCAACGCCATCATCCAGGAGACGATCCCGCCCGTCGGCATGATCGTGTCGGCCGGCCCCGGGATCGATCCCGAGCATTTCCGCACCAATCCCCACTACGCCTGCGTGAAAGGTTCCATCGACCACCGCGGCCGCGAGGTCGAGCCGGTCCGGCCGGAGGAAATTCTGGCCGCCGCAGCGCTTTTTCGGAAAAACGGGATCCGGCAGGTGGGAGTGGTGGGGAAATTCTCCGTCCGCAACCCTGCCCATGAAGTCCAGATGGGAGAACTGCTGAGGGATTCCTTCGATAAAATTTTCCTGGGCCACCGCGTTTCCGGCAGCCTGAATTTTGCGCGCCGCATTGCCACCACCTATTTGAACGCGGCCGTCTACCCGATCCACAAGGCGTTTTTCGATGCCGTGCTGAACAGCCTGAGCGCCAAGGGACTGCGGCTGCCGCTGCGTCTGCTCAAGGCCGACGGCGGCAACATGACACTGGAGGCGTCCGTGGATTTTCCGGCCCAGACCATCCTGTCCGGACCGGCAGCGAGCGTCATGGGGGCCGTTGCCATGGCCGCAGGCGACGAAGACGCGATCGTGATGGACATCGGCGGCACGACCACCGACCTGGCGGTGCTGATCGGCCGTGCGCCGGTGCTCGACCCCTACGGCATCGCCATCGGCCCCTACCGGACCCTGATCCGCTCCCTGGAAACCCTTTCGATCGGCATGGGCGGCGACAGCGCCATCCGGTTGCGCAACGGCCGCCTGACCGTCGGTCCGGACCGGGAAGGTCCGGCGATGCTTTTCGGCGGTCGCGTGCCCACGCCCACCGACGCCTTGGCGGTGATCGGTGACATTGCCCACGACGAACGCGCACGTGCGCGCGCCGGCCTGGCGCCCCTGGCGGACAAGATGGGGGTCCCCATCGAGGCCTTCGCCGACCAGGTGATTGAAGCCGCCTGCCGGGCGATGCTCGCGGCGGCCGAACGGCTTACGGCGCAGATCAACGGCAAGCCCGTCTACACGCTGCACGAACTCAAGGAAGGCTATCAGGTGCGGCCTCGGTCCGTTCTGGTCCTGGGCGGCCCTGCTCCCTATTTCGCCAAGCACCTTCAGCGCCTGACGCCCATGCAGGTCCGGGTCGTTCCAAGATGGCAGGTTGCCAACGCGATCGGAGCGGCTCTGGCACGCACTACCTGCGAGGTGGGGCTATTTGCCGACACGGAACAGCGGCTGACAAGCGCGCCGGCGGAGAATTTTTTGCAGCCGATCACGGACGGCTACGGGCTGGAAGCCGCCACGGCACAGGCGCTGGACCTGCTGCGGGTCAAGGCCCTGGCGCGCGGCGCCAATCCCGACTACCTCGAGATGGAAGTGGTGGAAAGCCAGCAGTTCAACATGGTGCGGGGGTTTACCACCTCCGGTAAAAATATCCGCGTCCGGGTGCAGGTCAAGCCGGGGCTGATCCACGGCTATGACAACCTGCTGAAGGGCCTGGCAGGGCCGGCGCCATAAGGCGCAGCGCGCCACAACCTGTTTCCGAGGAAGTCGAGTTTTTTTTGGGAGCGGCATCCTGCCGCGATTCAAATTCGGTCGAGCTCATCACGCTGGGGCCTTGATCCATGTTGCACGCAAAAAATAAGGTCGGCCTGGTTTTCTTTCCGGCCTACGACTGGGCCATCAGCCCGAACCATCCCGAACGGGAGGAGCGGCTGCTCTACACCCAGGACCAGATCCTCGAAGAGGGCCTCTTCGACATCGAGGGGGTCGTCGAGCTCAAGCCGGACCCCGTGGTTCTGGCCGACATCCAGCGCGTTCATTTCTGCGTCCCCGACGCCTGGGGCATCGCCACCGAATCGCACTTCATCAGCGCCGGCGGGGCCAAGACCGTCGGCATGGCGGTGCTCGAGCGACAGGTCGACAAGGGCTTCGCTCTGGTGCGGCCCCCGGGACATCATGCCATGCGGGTTGCCCACGGCTCACGCGGCTTCTGCAACATCAACATCGAGGCCGTCATGATCGAGTTCCTGCGGCGCAAATACGGCGTGGACCGGGTGGCCATCGTCGACACGGATTGCCACCACGGCGACGGCACCCAGGACATCTACTGGCACGACCCCGACACGCTGTTCATTTCCCTGCATCAGGACGGCCGAACCCTTTACCCCGGCAGCGGGTTTCCCGGCGAACTGGGCGGGCCGAATGCCGTTGGCACCACCCTCAACATCCCGCTGCCGCCCCACACCGCCGAAGAGGGCTTTCTGCACGTCATCCGCAATGCCGTTCGGCCGATCCTGGACGACTTCAAGCCGCAGCTCATCGTCAACTCGGCCGGCCAGGACAATCACTACACGGACCCCATCACCAATATGAATTTTTCGGCTCAGGGCTATGCGGAGTTGACGGCACTCCTGGACGCCGACATCGCCGTGCTGGAGGGGGGCTACTCCATCGAGGGCGCCCTGCCTTACGTCAACCTGGGGATTGTACTCGCCATGGCCGGCCTGGACTACAGCAAGGTGCGGGAGCCGGACTACGATCGCTGCCAGATACGCCAGTCGGCGGCGGTGACCGATGCGGTCAAGAATGTCAGCGACCTCATCCTGGCCTGCTGGCAGGGGCGGAGCCAGCTGCGAGAAAAAATGCTGGAAAAAAGGGACAGCCACCGCCGCAAGCGCCGCATTTATTACGACACAGACGGCTTTACCGAGTCGCAGCAGGAGGAGATCGCGGCCTGCGACACCTGCGGCGGAGCGCTCCGGATCGATTCGGCCTCGGACCGGGGGGCGCACATCCTGGCGGTGCACATCCCCCGCAAGGCCTGCCGGCGCTGCCAGGAGACCGGGCACGGCTGGTATGACGACGCTTCCGCCCGACGCTTCGACCATGTCTTCCTGCAGGACCGGCCGGCCGACAACTACCACGTCAAGAAAAAACAGGATTGAGCCCTCCCATGGACAGCCCACACCGCCGGAACCGTTTCCGCACCGTCTTCGACATCGCTCCGATGGGGATCGCCATCGGCGACCGAGAGGGGCGTTTTCTCGACGCCAACCCGGCCGCCTGCCGGGTGTTCGGCTACCGCCGGGAAGAGCTCATTGGCCCGGACGCCGATGACCGGCACACAGCCGAGTTGCTGCCGGAGATCCGGCAGCTGCTCCAGGCCGTGGCCCGGGGCGAACAGCCATCCGTCGAGCGAATCCGGCTCACCCGCCCGGACGGCACCACGATCGACTGCAACATCACCGCCATCGCGACGCAGATCGACGGCCAGCCAGCCGTCGTTGTTTTCGTGGCCGACCTTACCGATCAGCTCCTGTCGGAAAAAGAGCTCGAGCGCCGGGCGGTCCAGGCGCAGCAGGCCCAGAAAATGGAGGCCATCGGAACTCTTGCCGGCGGTGTCGCCCACGACTTCAACAACCTGCTGATGGGGATCCAGGGCAATGTCTCTCTGATGCTGCTCAACAAGGCACCAGACCACCAGGACGTGGCCTATTTGAAGAACATCGAAAAAGGGGTCATGCACGGCGCCGAGCTGACGCGCCAGGTGCTGGGCTTTGCGCGGGGCGGAAAATACGCGGTGCAGGCCACCGACCTCAACCACCTGATCGACCGGGTGGCCGGCATGTTCGGCCGCTCCCGGAAAGAGATCACCGTCCGCAAGACCCTGCAGGAGAGCCTCTGGTCCGTCAACGTTGGCCAGGGGCCGATGGAGCAGGTCTTGCTGTGCTTGTTCGTCAACGCCCTGGAGGCCATGCCCGGTGGGGGGGAGCTTATTCTCGAGACCGCCAATGTCAGCGTCGACGAAGGCACCTTCGGCAGGCCGCCGGATGCGGCCCCGGGGTGCTACGTCTGCATCACGGTCACGGACACGGGTGTCGGCATGGACGCCCAGACCCAGGTGCGCATCTTCGAGTCGTCTTTTACCACCCCGAAAACCGACGGCTCGCCCGGCTCGGGTCTTTCGTCGGTACTTGGCATCGTGCAGAGTCATCATGGATTTGTCACGGTACGGAGCAGAAAGGGGCGCGGATCGACCTTCCGGGTGTTTCTGCCGGCCTCCGCTCCGGCGGCGGTAAACGCGCCGGCGTCCACCCAAGCCGGACGCGAAGGAGGCAAGACCCTGATGCTGGTGGAGGACGAGGAGATCGTGGCCGTCGTCTCCGATCAAATGCTGACCCGGCTGGGGCACAAAGTCTTCGTGGCCCGCAACGGCCCCGACGCCCTGGCGCTTTTCCAGGAACATCGCGAAAAGATCGATCTCGTTATCCTGGACATGATCATGCCGGGGATGAGCGGGGCGGAGACCTTCGAGAAATTGAAAGCGATCGACCCGGGAGTGAACGTGCTGCTCTCCAGCGGCTACACGCTGAACGGCCAGGCGGAAGAGATGCTGAAGCACGGCTGCCGGGGGTTCATCCAGAAGCCCTTCACCATCGAGCAACTGTCGCAGAAAATCCGCGAGGTCCTTTCCTCCGGCCAAGACCCAACCAAGTGATGCGGCAGACGGTTGTGGCAGCTGAAGTCGCCAGGGTCGTCGCACTTGGCGCGAGCAATCTGACACGGGGGTTCAGGGCAGTCGTATCGGCGGCTCGTGCGGCATGGGGTCCCGAAGTTCAGGTGCTGGCGGCCCTCGGGCACGGCCGATCGTATGGCGCCCGGAGCAGGGTGATCGTCCGTGCGCTCCCGAGCATCCTCGAGTCGGGGCTGTGGCGGAGGCTGGAGTCCCTGCCCGAGCTTCCCACCCGAGCCCTCGTTGCTGACGTTGGAAACGATATCCTGTACGGCGCATCGGCCGAGCTGATCCTCGCATGGGTCGAGGAGGCACTCAGTCGCCTGCAGCGGGTGACGCGGGACATCATCCTTACGGATCTTCCACTTGTCAGCATCCGCCGGCTGTCGCAAGCCAGGTTTCTGGTGTTTCGCTCGATCCTGTTTCCATCCTGTCACCTGTCGTTGGACCAAGTGCTGGAGATTGCCGAGTGCGTGAACGCAGGCCTCGTGGATCTGTCGGCCGCCTGCGGGGTCAGGTTGTTCCGCTTGAATCCGGCCTGGTACGGACTTGATCCCATCCACATTCGCCCATCAGTGTCGCGGTCAGTGTGGCGGGAGATTCTCGATGCTCGTTCCGCAGCCAGCGAAAGCAGCCCCTTGCGGGAGAGGCTGACGATCTGCCTCATGCCCCCCGAGCGTAGATGGATACTGGGTGTGGAGCAGTTCACGCCGCAGTCGGGTGTTGCACTGCCATCAGGCGGGCGGGTATGGCTGTACTGATCAGTGAGGATCAGGGACCGAGATATGTGGAATTCATCCGCAATGATTTTTGATCGTTGGCGATCTTAAATATTATCCGTATCACCGAAGGACCATTTCTGAGATAGTTTCAGCCAATCACAGGAGCCGATAGTCCCTCGAATCCTCCGAAGCCGAAACAAATGTTCCCTGATCTCTGTCAGCGCGGACTGGGGCATCCGTCGGCAGGTAGAGGAGCGGACGGTCGAACTTCGGACGGCGCTTTCTGAAATCAAAACCATGAAAGACCAACTCGAAGCCGAGAATATTTACTTCCGCCAAGAGACCAAAGTGAAACATCGAATCGGCGGTATTATCGGGCAAAGTGATGGTCTCAAGTATGTTCTCTATCGAGCGGAGCAGGTCGCTGCCGCGAACACTACGGTGCTCATCCTTGGCGAGACCGGTACGGGAAAGGAGTTGATCGCGGCCGCCATCCACCACATGAGCCCTCGCAAAGATCGGCTTATGATCACGGTCAACTGCGCGGCCCTGCCGGCCAATTTAATTGAAAGCGAATTGTTCGGCCGGGAGAAGGGGGCATTTACCGGGGCCGATACGCGGCAAGTAGGCCGGTTCGAGATTGCCAACGGCTCCACCCTTTGCCTGGACGAGATCGGCGAGCTGCCGCTGGAGGTTCAGGCCAAACTGCTCCGGGTGATTCAGCACAACGAGTTTGAGCGCCTGGGCTCGTCCCGCACCATCAAGGTCGATGCCCGGATCGTGGCAACGACCAATCGAAACCTTGAGGAAGAGGTCCGCAAGGGCCGGTTCCGGCAGGACCTTTACTATCGGCTCAACGTTTTCCCCATCACGGTGCCTCCACTGCGGCAGCGGAAAGATGACATCGCGCTGTTGGTCGAGGCCTTCATCGAGCGATATGCCAGGAAATTAGCGAAACAGATCACGTCGGTCCCGCCATAAGAACCTTGGAAGAGGTGGAGCGAATCAAATCCAAAAAATCCTTTCGGAAACCCGCTGGCGTATCGAGGGAAAGGACGGGGCCGCAGCGATCCTGGGCCTGCACCCGAGTACCTTGAGAGCCAGGATGCATAAGCTCGGGATACTCCGCCGGGAGGCTAAGGAGCCGGATTAAGCTGCCCGACTTTCCTCAAAGGTTCCCTCAGACTATTGAGGTTCCACCAAATACTGAGGCCAAATAGATCGTTTCACCCTTCTCTACGCTGCTCTCCTATTCATCTAATCCCGCGTTATTAAAGTCAGATCCAGTATTATTGCTTTTTTTTGGTTGTTGGCAGGCCAGTTGCAGATACTATCTGCATGATCCTGGTCATCATACGGATGAAAGTTCTTGCTGAGAAGCAAAAGGAACTGTCCCAGGCGATCGTATCCTTGATCGGATAACCGTATTCTTAACGTTCTGTCAGCAGAGCGGTAACAGCGTAGAAAAGCGACAGACCATTAAAGGAGAAACGTATGAAAAAGACTATATTCATTATTTCATTAACACTGGCTTTGGCATTTTCCCTTGGCACCGCTACGGTGTAAGGTCAGTCCGGCAGAGGCGGCTATGGTTCCGGCATGGGACCAGGAATGATGGGGGGCTATGGTGGTGATGGAAGCGGCATGGGTCCAGGCATGATGGGCGGATACGGTTATGACAATGGCATGGGTCGCGGCTATGGACGGCAATCCCAGTCAACAGGAAAATCCATTGATGCAAATGAAGCCGAATCCATGATGAAAGACTATTTGAAGTATACGAGAAACCCCAACCTGAAGCTGGGAAAGATAAAGGAAGGATAGGTCATGGCATCAAATTTCGGAATAGCGGTCGATAGAAACAGCGACGGTTTTGGCTTGCAATTGGCGGGCGACTTTGACGGCACATCGGCATCTGAACTGATATATGCAATAAAGAAATTGCCCGAAAAAACCGTAAAGCTATACATTTACACGAATGGACTGAAAACCATACACCCTTTTGGTCTGGATATTTTTCACAAGTTTATGCGTTCCCTTAATGGTCAATCGGCCAAAATTGTGTTCACCGGCCGCAAGGCCTCCCAGTTATCTCCGGGAAATTCACGGCTGACCACATAGCAGCCATTTTTGGATGGAGTCGCTTCGCCCAGCTGGACAAGGTGTATTAAACAAATTGCAAGCTCCTTCCGATTTTCCCCGGGTTGAAAGAGGTGTTTCATCCTGGGTGGCGGCCCGGTCTTGCCTCTTCTGTCTGTATAGCATTGCGGAATTGCCCTCTGAATTTTTGTTAGAAAACCTAACAGAAAAAGAGGTTATCATGAATGCCATCGACTATGGCAAAAGTGTGGATACGAGATTGATCGCATGGAGAACCAAAATGAGAAACCTAACACTTAATGCCGAAAGCCATACGGTAAAGAATCGTGGCCAAGGGAGAGGAAGGTGTGGGAGAAGGTTTGAGCAGGCAGGGTGCTCAAGACATCCCTGATAGCGGACCGAAAAGAAAAATTGCGAAAGGCTCTGGATCAAGCGTGAGCTAGTTCATCTATTATGGCGGATGAGATGCAAAATAATACCGGGGATGCAGAGGGAAACATGGGTGCACAAGCGGCAGACGACACTGCGGACATAGATCCACGGATATCGCCAGCCAGCGAACGGCTGTCGGATGTTGCGATGGTATGGAAGGAGAAGTATCTTCGCCTCGTTGCCGATCTGGAGAACACAAAAAAGCGTCTGGCCCGCAGTTCTGCCCAGGAGGTGGAGGCGGAAAAGGAAGCGCTTCTGCGAGACGCGCTGCCGGTGGCCGATGCTCTGGATCTAGCCTTCATACATGCATCGCCCGAAGAGGATAGCCGCAGCATCCTGCAGGGAATCGAGCTGATCCGCAACATGCTGAATACGTTTTTTACCACATACGATGTAAGAGCAATCGATGCCTGGGGTCAACCGTTCGACCCCCGGCTGCACGAAGCCTTGGGTGTGGAGCGCCATCCCAAAGTCCCCCCCAATACCGTGGTGAGAGTGGAACGAAAGGGCTATTTGTACGGCGACAAGCTGTTGCGTCCGGCGCAGGTCGTGGTGACCCCGGGATAGAACCTGCCCCGCAGCCGCGAGATTATGGGATCGTTGACCCTGAAAAGCCTCCTCTATGACAACCGCCAACACGCACAACCTAAAAAATCTGACGACCGGGAATGGAATACAAGGACTATTACAGCATTTTGGGTGTGGACCGCAAAGACGGCCAGGATGAAATCAAGAAGGCTTTTCGCAAGCTGGCTCGAAAGTATCATCCTGACGTCAACCAGGGTGACAAAGCGTCCGTAGAGAAGTTCAAGGAAATAAACGAGGCGCACGAGGTGCTGTCCGACTTAGAAAAAAGACAGAAATACGACGAGCTCGGCGCGCAGTGGCAGCATTATCAGCGGGAAGGGGGCAGGTCCGAAAGCTTTAACTGGGGCCAATGGCAGTCCCAGCCCAATCATGAATACACCTATCGAACGGTCAGCCCCGAGGAATTTGAAGAGCTGTTTGGTAAGGAAGGCGGCTATTCGGACTTCTTTCAGAACCTGTTCGGCAGAGCAAACCGGCAGCAGGCCGGCAGCGGCCCGGGGGGCCGGCAATTCCATTATCAATCGCAACCGCGAGGGCGGAGGGATCTCGAACATGGGCTCCAGGTGACGCTCGCTGAAGCCTTTCACGGAACCCGCCGGGTGTTGGAATGGGAAGACGGCCGTAAAATCGACGCCAAAATCCCGAGCGGGGTCAAAACCGGGTCCCGGGTGCGGCTCAAGGGGCAGGGCGCTCAGGGGGGTGGCGATGGTGAGCCGGGAGACTTGTATCTTACCATTGAGGTGTTGCCCGACGAACGTTTTGAGCGTGACAATGATGACATCAAGACTTCGGTCCCGGTCGACTTGTTCACCATGCTGCTGGGCGGAAAGGTGTCGGTAGCCGGTCTCGACCGCGCGGTGATGCTGGATATTCCTCCAGAGACCCCCAACGGTCGGGTTTTCCGGCTGCGGGGTCTGGGGATGCCGAAGATGAAGCACCCGGATCAACGTGGTGATTTGTATGTCACCGCAGAAGCCGTTCTGCCGCAGCACCTTACTGGCAGGCAAAAGGAACTGGTTGAGCAGTGGAAGAACATGCGTTAGGGGCAAGGGGAGGCGAATGGCTAAGATGAAATTTGGCGCGTATTGCAGCCGTCGTGGTGGAGACATCGTCTGGGTTCGAACCGCCCTTCCGATGGAAACGGGGTTTTGCAGCACTGGGACAAACATCTTCAAGCCGAGTGAGAAAAGAACATGAAACAATACCCGCTTGCTATTTACTGCGATCAACCCGAAGCTCATTTTGAGCACAGAACGGCTGCGCGTCTGGCAAGGGTTTCCGAGGAGTTTATCTGCAGGTGCGAAAGCGAAGAGTTGGTTACAGCGCGTATCATGCTTCACGGTAAGAAGGGATTATGCTTTGCGGATGTCAGCAAACTCAAACTGGCTCGCCATCTGCACGAGGATATGGGGCTTGATTTGGAGGCTGTGTATTTGGTGCTGCAGTATCGGAACCAGATCAAAATTCTACAACGCCGGCTTGAGGAATTGGAGCAGTTTATACGTCAAAAGGAGTAGAAACACCTGAGCAGGATTGGGGCTCATCGCCGGCGGCCTTAAAAAAGCGAAGTAACCCAAAGGTCGCCGCAGTGACGAAGCAAATCGCCACGTCGCCGGAGCTGCGTGAGACCCTCAGCAAAGCGGCGGATAAGTCGATCGTGTCCTTAGCCGTTGAGTTCAGAGGCAATGTCGCGGCGGTTGCAAGCGTTGATGGGGCGCTCGGGTTTGTGTCTGAGTTGCAGAACTTCACCCTGTTCTCATAAGACAGACGCTTGACCCACCTTATTTTCTCGCCGCCGGGAGAGGCGGCGTGCGTCGCGGTGATCGCCATTTGACCACTAAAGTACCTATGTTTTCATGGCTGGGAGGATGTCGAGTGGAAGAGCAACCATAGGAGGCAATCGACATGAACGCACTTTTGATCTACCCGGCTTTTCCGAATACGTTTTGGAGTTTCACTTATGCGCTGAACTTTGTCGGGAAGAAAGCGGCCTACCCCCCGTTGGGGCTGCTTACCGTCGCGGCCATGTTGCCTGAAGAATTTCACAAGCGGCTTGTGGATGTCAACACGGACAAGCTCACGGAGGACGATCTCGCTTGGGCGGATATGGCCTTCATCGGAGGAATGGCCGTCCAGCGGGAGTCGGCGAAACACATTATCGCCCGATGCAAGGCGAGGGGGCTGAAAGTCATTGCGGGCGGACCGCTTTTTACCGCTGAAGCCGATGAGTTCGGGGAGGTGGATCATCTGGTTCTCGACGAGGCCGAACTCACGTTGCCCTCTTTTCTCGAGGACCTGAAAAACGGCCATCCCCGGAAAATCTACCGGGCAACCGGTTTCTGCGCGCTTCATCACACCCCGATCCCCGCCTGGGCTCTGGTGCAAATGCGAAAATATGCGTCCATGAGTATTCAGTTTTCCAGAGGGTGCCCGTTCAACTGCGATTTCTGCAATGTGACGACTCTTTTCGGTCATCGGGTACGCATGAAGACACCCCGGCAGGTGGTCGCAGAGTTGGACAGTCTTTATGCGGCGGGTTGGCGCAGCAACATCTTCTTTGTGGACGACAATTTTATCGGAAACAAGCCATATCTCAAAGCCCGGCTGCTGCCGGCGCTGATCGAATGGCGCAAAAACAAGAAGGGGTGTGTCTTTTATACGGAAGCCTCGATCAATTTGGCCGACGATCCCGAGCTCTTGGACCTGATGTCCCGGGCGGGATTTGATTCGGTGTTTATCGGGATTGAGTCGCCTGATGAAGGCAGTCTGACGGAATGCCAAAAGATTCAGAACAAAAATCGGGATCTCCTTCAGGATGTCCGACGGATCCAGCGTGCCGGGTTGCAGGTGTTGGGCGGTTTCATAGTCGGCTTCGACAGCGACACTCCGTCAACTTTTCAGCGGCATATTGATTTCATTCAGAAAAGCGGGATTGTCACCGCCATGGTTGGCATCCTCCAAGCCCCTCCCGGAACCCGTCTGTTTGAGCGACTTCAAAATGAAAACCGGGTGGTGGGTCCGATTTCCGGAGATAATGTGGATGGAACCACCAACATCGTTCCGAGAATGGGCATCAACACGCTGACAGAAGGTTATCAAGCGATTATGGGACATATCTATTCTCCCCAACACTATTACCAAAGGGTGAAGACTCTAATGAAGGAATTGGGAACTCCTCAAGCGAGAACACCCATGGATTTTCAGCGGGTCCTCGCGTTCTTCCGATCCAGCTTGCGGCTGGGCATTTTCGGCAAGGAGCGTTTCCAGTACTGGCATCTGCTGCTGTGGAGTCTGATACGAAATCCCCGGCAGCTGCCGCTGGCCGTCACCTTGGCCATCTATGGCCATCACTTTCGGAAAATTTGCGAATTATACATTCTTTGAGCAGAGCAGGGGGGGGCGCGGTCGGCCGGATGTGAACCAACATTACACCCTAAACATTAGGAGAGCAGAAAGGAGGCATCATGGCGGCAACATTCGTGCGCAAGGATATTGATCAGTTGCTGGCTGAGGCTGATGAGCTTATCAAACAGATTAATTCCAATGCTATCAAAGACATGGAAGAGGAGCATCGCATCCAGTTTGAAAAGCACGCTCAAAGTTTGAAAAAACTCCGGTCTGAGGTTCAGGAAAAATTAGATAAACAGGGAACACCGGATAGCGGCACTTACAGCGAGGGAATGCACCAGGCGATTGAGGATATTGCGACGGCCATTAAGAATTTAGGAAGCTATTTTTCGTGATGTGGCGAATCGCCTTAGGAAGAGAATGGCGGGTAGCGCCGGCAACCGGACCTGTTTTGACGGAGACGGCGATTGGGAACTATGCGTCGAAATTGAAATTTTGAACGGTTTATCTGAGAGAAGCGGTAATCTATGGTATGGCAACTCATCCGGATGCAGACGAAAAGGTGTGCTGGAACAGATCGCCCGCCGGGCAATGAAGCAATACGGCTTTCTGTCTACTACAACAATGCCATCGACTATGGCAAAGGTGTGGATACGAGATTGATCGCATGGAGAACCAAAATGAGAAACCTAACACTTAATGCCGAAAGCCATGGATATAAAAAAGAAGAAAAAGTCTTGTCCAACAACCAAGGTCTAAACATGCCCATCACAGAAATGTCACCTCGTATCGAACAGCTGAAAAGCGATCGCCCCACAGAGCCGACTCCACAGAGGAAAAAAATCGATAATGGCTTCGTCGATATGCACCGCAAATATGTGCTTCGGACCCGGCTTTCTTATACAGGGCTTTACGGTAAAGAATCGTGGCCAAGGGAGAGAAAGCAATGGGAGAAGGTTTGAAGAAACTGGGCTCAGGGATTAGAAGAACACAAGGCGACCATAGCTGACGTGACGGCCGGGTGGGGGCTCCAGGGCAGCGATATAGCGTGACCCGCAAGAGGTAAGTAGTGTCTCGGCTATTGCGTGACAAGTCTGCGGCGGCTATCCCGCCGGAACTGGGGAATTCCAAATAGCATAATAGAACCAATGGCTTCCGGCGCGATTTCCAGGCCGATGCACGGGCAGGCCGCCGCTTACGGAATTCAGATGGTCCGTTTGCGGCCGGCGGTCTGTATGAGGCCATTCGGGCTTGGCTCAGTGGCAACTTGGAGTGCGATGGCTTGGCCATGCCGGGCTGCTGCGGTCGAGGCCGGCGGCGTGGCCAGAAAATGAACGGCATAAACAAGGAGGAATATGAAATGGAAGAAAAAGGACGCGGTGGAACGGGAAAAGGCGGCGGACAAGGCCAGGGCCGAGGTGGACAAGGTCGAGGTCGCATGGGCGGTCCCCTTGCGGCTGGCGATATCGGCACCTGCCTGTGTCCGAAATGCGGAGAGAAGGAACCACACGAACGCGGCGTGCCCTGCGTCGAGCGCAAATGCCCGAAGTGTGGAACCGTCATGACCAGGCAATAACAAACCATCCTTATAGAGTTGAAGGATAACCGATGAAGGAAGCAAGGCCGATCCGCGTGAGGGACAGGGGGTGTTTGATAAATCGGATCGCCAAGTAATCATAGCCGGCCATGATAGTGTAGCTGAACACTGTGAAAATAGAGGCAAGCCAGAGGTGTTTTCCTGGGATGGCCTCAAGTTTCACACTATTAGGAGTGCTGAGGCGCGTGCAGGTCGCGGCACAACCGTATTCTTAAATGCGTTGTCAGCAGGGTTGCAACAGCGGACAAAAATGAAACTCAAAGAACGAAAGGGCCACTACTATGCTATCCAAAGCCAACACGCTGAAGGGTTACAAATTGAACAGCCTTGACGGAGAAATAGGGAAGGTCAAGGAATTCTACTTCGATGACCAGCACTGGGCGATTCGCTATCTGGTCGCTGACACAGGAAACTGGCTCACGGACAGGCAGGTGCTGATCTCCCCGTATGTGCTGTCCGCCGTGAATAAAGAGGAGCAACACATCAACGTCGATTTGACCAAAAAGCAGATCGAAAACAGTCCACCCTTGAGCAGTGACAAGCCCGTCTCACGACAATTTGAGGAAACCTACTACGGGCATTTCGGATATCCGATGTATTGGTATGGCCCATTCATGTGGGGATATTATCCCAGCATTGTGCGTGACCGTGAGAAGTGGAAAGAACCCACTAAAGGCAAGAAAGCGTGGGATCCTCATTTGCGCAGCACTCGCGCTGTGAGTGAGCATCACATTCAGGCCGCAGACGGCGAGATTGGCCACGTCGACGATTTCATCATCGATGATGAGACATGGGCAATTCGATATATAGTAATCGATACGCGAAACTGGTGGCCGGGAAAAAAAATCCTGGTTTCACCGCAATGGATAGAGCGCGTTAGTTGGGACGAGGCGAAAGTATTTGTCAATCTTTCCCGCGAGACCATCAGGCAATCACCGGAATACACCGAGGAGTCCCTGCTAACTCGGGATTACGAGTCCGGATTGCATCGACA
>DATITS010000146.1:0-3539 GCA_035467535.1 Desulfobacterales bacterium | reverse complement strand
GGACGCAAATTCCATAAGCGCCGCGAAGGCGGAGAAACCGGCACCGAATGCGAGGAGCATCCCTTTTTGGCCCGGTTGTGGCCGGCCGCTGTCCAGGATCTCCCGCAGGACAAACAGAACGGAGGGTGACGACATGTTGCCGTAGTTCTCGAAGACGTTGTAGGAAAAGCGCAGGTCTTCGCCGGCAAGTTTTAGTTCCTTGGCGACCTGGGCCAGCACGACCGTGCCGCCCGGATGGACCGCCCACCAGGCGATGTCATTCCGTGAGAGCCCGTGCCGCGCCAGAAGCCGGGAGGCCACCTCCGTCGCGGTGCGCGCGCCGATAACCGGCACCCGCTTGCTCAGGTGGTTCCGCAGGCGGCCACCTTCCGTCCGATAACGCAGATCCTCGCGATACCGGGGAAAAAGACCCGCCTCAAAGTCCACCATTTGCGCCAGACCGCCCTGATGGCCTTCCCGCGACAGGTCGAGAACGGCGGCGGCGGCACCGTCACCGAAAATGGAATTGCTCACCACCAGTTCCGGCTCATGACTGGGGAAAATGGTGGCCGAGCAGATTTCCACGGCAAGGCTGAGGACCGGGCCTTCCCCGCTGCGGGCCAACATGCCGGCGGCGGCTTCGAGATTCGGAATCGCCGCGCCGCATCCCATCCCCATCAACTCCAGGAAGCGAATCGATGTCTTGAGCCCCAGGTCTTCCGCGATATACGAGGAGAGCCCCGGGCAGAGGTAGCCGGTGCAGGTGTTGACGATCAGGCCGACTATCTCAGCGCTTTCCACGCCGGCCTCCGCCAGAGCGCGGCGTGCGGCGGCGACGGCTGTGGTACGACCGAACTTGAGAAAACGCGCAAGCCGCCGGTCGGGGTCGGTTTCGAGAGCATCCATCTTGGCATCCATCCCCATATACCGGCCCTTGATCTTACCGTCCAGAAGAATGCGGCGATACAGATCCTGTTCAGCCGGTTTCAGGGTGAAATGCGTGGTGAGAAAATCATAGGCCTCCTCCTGCGTTGCATACAGTGGGGAGGTGGCGGTGCCCAGACCTCTGAGAAAGGTCTTCAAGATTTTTCTCCTGGGTTGAACCGGATGATGGCGGCAACCCGAAACCAGCGCGCCGGCTCCACGGAAACCGTAACGCTGTCGAGTTGCCGCAACAAGCTGCTCAGTTCACTGATTTTGAAGCCACGCCGGATGGAGAGCAGGGCGTCATGCCGGACCCCTGCCGGCGTATCGGTACCGGCCAGCAGCACTCTTGTCGCCAGAGACGCCAGTCGCGAGCGCCGCAGATCGTTGATCAGCAGGCTGTTGCGCACGAACCCGCGCAGCCTTTGCAGCAGCGTCAGGATCTGTGCCTCGCTGAAATGATGGAAGCACATGGAGGCCACGGCCCAATCATACGGTTCGGCTGGTTGGTGGGTGAAGACGTCCTCCTGAAGCAGCTGCACCGCCGGGTTACCCGCTCGGGCAAGCTGCCCGCGCGCAATGTCCACCGCGTGGCCGGCCATTTCCAGGCAGGTGAAGTGCAGGGGGATATCGTACGTGCGCGCCCATCGGCTAACTGCCAGCGGGATGTCGCAGCTTCCCGAGCCGATGTCGAGGATGCGAAAGAGGGCACCGGTATAGCGCCCCGCAGTTTCGGCGACCAGAAAACGCCGGACTATCCGGATGCCGCCGAAGCGAGCATTGACCGTCTCCATGAACCGGTAACTGGCGGCTGCCAGCGCCGAATCACAGTCGGCCCGGTCCAGAAACTCCATTGCCGTGGCGCGTGATTCAAACACCCCAGAGCCCGCCCGTTGCCATGGTATCTTCCATGTCCGCGTACTTCCTCAGCACCTCGCTGCGGTACTCGGGCGAAATCGAAACGGCCTGGGCGGCAATCCGTTCGCAATAGCCGCAAATCCGGCAATCCGTAGAGGCGCAGTCACGGTCGCGAAAACCGTCCAGGAAATTCTCCGGTATCTGCCGCGTGTCCACCCGGATCGGGCACTCCGGCAGCGGCGAGAGCATGCCTTGCAGGCGCGCCAAGTCAAGCAGCGGTTTGAGTCGCAGCGGGTTCGCCTGCCGCGGTTTCCAAAAGTGACGCAGCGTCCAGAGCGATTCCGTGCGGATCGGTTCCTTGAAGCCATACGACAGCAGCAGTTCGGCCAAATTGCCGTCGAACCGATGCTCGCTGTAGGCTTTGACCCGCCGCAGCAGTTCCGCCGACGGAATCCCCCGTTCCAGAAGCTTGAATGTCGTGTAGCCCATCGCTTCATAGGCGGCGAGGTCCTCCGGCCGGATCCAGGCCGCTTTGATGAACTGCGACGGATCCGTCAAACGTACCCGCGAGCAGCGCAGGAGGCAGTAGTCGACGAAGAGCGTGCCGGTGTCGTCAGATGCGTGTGCAAAACCGTTCTGATGATAGGTTTGCAGCGGGCAGTTCAAAAGGCAGACGTGATTCGCAATCAGTTGCAGATCGCAACGGACCGCCTGGCGGATAGCCGCAAGGCGGCGGAAGTTCCGGTTGATCGAGAAGCTCTCCAGCGTGATGGCATCCGCCCCGAGCTCTTCCCAGAAGCGGGCGCGCCGGGGCGTGTCCACCTGGGCATAAATCCCGACTCTTACCTTGAACTCGGGGAAACGGCGCTTGACCAGTTCCAGTAGAAAAGGGGTGGACACGGTGACCCGTCGCACGCCCAAGTCGCCCAGTTTAATCAACAGGGCCGTCACCTGTTTCTGCCAGGCGCGTGTCCATTCGCGGTTGCCGAAACAGGCGCCGTTCAAGAGATAATTGAAGGCAATGCCATGTTGGTCAAGCAGACCGATGTAACGCCGCAGATCTGCTTCCGAGAGCGGTGTCGCCAGGTAGCGGGGACGACCGCCGCTGACACCGTCGGTGGGGAACTTGCCATAAACTTCATCGACCGGGTAATCGGCAAGCGCCGGAACCAGTTCCGGATCGTAGTTCGCCGCCAGGGAGAACTGCGCCGGTCTGGGTGTGGCACGAACAGCGCTTGTAGGCTCAGTCGGCATGTGGGATCAGTCCTCCATCGTGCGATGTTGGGTCATACCCCATTACCACAGGCAGTGATACGAACTCAACCGGCTCGGTTTGTTCCGCGTGCGAGTCGGGTCCTTGAACGAGTGCTTTTACGCCCTCACCAGTGGCGACCTACTCGACTTATACATTGTTTTCACCCAGATTGGCCAGCAGGTTTTCAATGTTCCTGAACACCTGGTCGGATCGGCCCTCGCTGGCTTCGCACCCGCTTCTGGCGTGCTCAAGCTTCAGGAGGCCAAGCAGGCCTTATCACCGACCGAAACGGAACAGGTGGGCGTCGCGATTTGTCCGGCTGAGGAAACAGTCCCGGATGATCTCTCCGGCGATGACGCTGAAGGTGATGCCATTCCCTCCGTAACCCAGCGCAAAATAGGCGTGTGGAAACCGGGGATGGACACCGATGTAGGCAAGGCCGTCTTTCGTTTCGCCGAAAGTGCCCGCCCAGGCATAAGCCACTTCCAGCGGACGATTTGGAAACAGTCGCCCGAACTTTTTC
>DATITS010000145.1:0-10191 GCA_035467535.1 Desulfobacterales bacterium | reverse complement strand
TCCGCATCACATAAAGTCCTACCGTAAACCGCCGAGCAAAACGGATACTGCATGGATGGAGCGGGCAACGAGATTCGAACTCGCGACACCAAGCTTGGGAAGCTTGTACTCTACCAGCTGAGCTATGCCCGCTCATCCGAGTCAGATTAATTATGTCAAAAGCTGCGCCTTGTCAATAGATTTTAATTAAGTAATCCCGGTGGGAACTACTTGGGTGGCGGGGGTTCAGGGCAAAGGGTTCAGGAAAGAAGCAGTTGCCGGCCTGATCGCCGCCGGTCCCAGTCGTCCTTGCGGGAGGATGGAGAGAACCATGGCGCCTGCCCTCGTTGATGGCCTGAACCCCGATACCGGGGTGGTTGCTCCCGGTGATGGTTTGCCAGGTTCGCCGGTTGCGGTGCGAGCGGCGTACGGGCCGCGGGGGAAACGCGGCTGCGCTTTGGGCGGGATGGGGCGGCGAGCGTCAGTCGAGGAGGTCCCGGAGGCGTTTGAGCTCGATGCGCAGTTCGTCCAGCATCTGCCGGGAATCGGGCTCCGTGGGGCCGGCCGCGGCGCGCAGGTGCTGGCGCGCACCCGCGATGGTGAACTTGCGCTCGTAAAGGAGGGACTTGATCTCCAGGATCAGATCCACCTCGCGGCGGGTGTACAGGCGCTGGCCGGAGGCGGTCCGCTTGGGGCTGATCCGGGGGAACTCCGATTCCCAGAACCGCAGGACATGGGAGGCGACCCCTGCGATCTCACTCACTTCCCCGATTTTGAAGTAGAGCTTGTCGGGGATGGTTTCAGGGCTCGCCGGCGATTGCGTTTTCATCTCCACCCGCCGCGGCTGCCGGCTCAACCCGGCAGCGTTGCGTGGAAGGCGGCCATCAGCCGCTCCGTCAGGGACTGGTGCTGGTCGTGGATGTCCTCATCCCCCAGCGTTTTTTCCGGGGACCGATAGGTGAGCCGGAACGACAGGCTCTTTTTGCCCGCCGGGATCGGTTCTCCCGAAAACACGTCGAACAGGTGTGCGCTCTCGAGCAGGTCCAGCCGCATGCCCACGGCGGCGTCAAGCACCTCGCACGCCTCCCGGTCCTGGTCGAGAATGAGGGTGATGTCCCGGACCAGCGCGGGAAACCGGGGGATGCGCAGGCGGTATTTGGTCTCCGACAGCAGTGCCTGCAGGCCGTCCGCATCCAGTTCGAAAACGAAGGCGGTCTGCTTCAGTTCGAAGGCGTCGCGGACCAGCGGGTGAAGCTCACCGACGATGCCGATCGGCCGGTCTCCGGCCAGGATGCGGGCCGAGTGTCCCGGCTGCGTGTAAAGGCACTCCTGCACAGGCATCCGGGTGAAGCGGGCACCCTCGAGCTTCAGGGCGCCGAGCAGCCCCTCCACCGCGCCCTGGATGTCATAGAAATCGCAGGGCATCTCCTTGCCGTGCCAGGAGAGCGCGGTGCGGGCGCCGGTCCACAGGCCGGCGATGATTTCCGGCTCCTGCGGAAGTTCGGCGTCGGACGGGATGAAGACCTTGCCGGCTTCAAAAATTTTCAGGCTCCGCACCTGCTGGGCCAGGTTGAAACGCATGGTCTCGAGCAGGCCGGGGATGAGCGAGGAGCGCATGACCGCCTGGTCTTCGGTCAACGGGTTCAGGACCGCCAGGCTCCGGCGTCGCGGGTCGTCCGCCGGCAGCCGCAGCCGCTCGGCGGCAAGCCCGTGCACGAAGCTGTAGGTGATGACCTCGGTGAAGCCGAATCCCGTGAGCACGGTCTTGATCCGCTGGCGCAGGGCCAGCCGCGGGGCCTGGCGCCGCTCCCCGGCCGGCACGGCGGGGTAGGTCGTCGGGATGGTGTCGAAGCCGGAACGCCGCGCCACCTCCTCCACCAGGTCCTCCGGGCGGGAGACGTCCACCCGGAACGAGGGCGATGTTACCGTCAGCACGTCGCGCTCCGGCGCGTTTTCCACCGCAAAATCGATCGCCGTGAGCAGACGGGTGATCTTCTTTTTGCTTACCGGTATCCCCAGCAGGCGCTGAGTGCGGCTGACGCTCAGCCGGATGGGGGTCGCCGACCAGGGCCGCGGGTGCTGGTCGATGATGCCGGCAACGACCGTCCCCCCGGCCACCTCCGCCATCAGGGCGGCGGCCCGGGTGGCGGCGGCGACCGTCCCCTGCGGATCGACCCCGCGCTCGAAGCGCCGGGAGGCGTCGGTCGACAGCCCGAGTTTCTTGGACGTCTTGCGCACACTGACCGGGTTGAAACAGGCGCTTTCGATCAGCACCCGCGTGGTGCTCGCCTCGATTTCCGAGTTGAGCCCGCCCATGACGCCGGCCACGGCGACCGGTTTTTCGCCGTCGCAGATCATCAGCATCTCGGCATCGAGGGCGCGCTCCTTGCCGTCCAGGGTGAGAAAGGCTTCCCCGGCAGCCGCCGTGCGCACAATGATCCGGTTTCCGGCGAGCCGATCCAGGTCGAAGGCGTGCAGCGGCTGGCCGCACTCCAACATGACGAAGTTGGTCACATCCACGATGTTGTTGATCGGCCGCAACCCCACCGACAGCAGTCGGTCCTGGAGCCAGAAGGGGGAGGGCTTGACCGCGACGTTCTCCAGGGCCCGGGCGGCGTAGCGCGGGCAGTGGTCGGGAGCCTCGATCGCAACCGCGGCGATGCGATGGATGCGCTCATCCGCCTCCGGGATGCCGACGGCCGGATAGCGCAGGCGGGTCTTCTGGATGGCGGCCGCCTCCCGGGCGACTCCCAGGATGCTGAGGCAGTCCGCCCGATTCGGCGTGAGGTCGATCTCCAGGACCGGGTCCGACAACGCCAGGGCCGTGTTCAACGGGGTGCCGACGACCGCTGCCGCCTTCAGGCGCATGATGCCGCCGGCGTCCGTGCCGAGGGCGAGATCGGCCGCGCTGCAGAGCATGGCCTCGGAGCGTTGGCCTCGGATCACGCCGACCTCCAGGGTGGTCCCGTTGGGCAGCAGCGTGCCGGGCAGCGCCACCGGCGCCAGCATGCCGGCTTTGACGTTGGGAGCACCGCACACGACCGGGACAACGCCCCTGCCGGAGTCGACCCGGCAAACCGTGAGTCTGTCCGCGGCGGGGTGCGCCTCCACGGAGACGACCCGGCCGACCATGACCGTGTCCAGATAGCGGTACCGGTCGACCACCGCATCGACCGCCAGCCCGACCTGGGTCAGGGCTTCGGCCAGTTCGGCCGGGTCCATCTTGATCGGGGTGTATGCGCGCAGCCAGCTTAAACTTACTTTCATAGTGTTTGGTATTGAGTGTTTTGTGTTTGGGAGGAAAGGTGAGCGGCGGTCGGTATGTCAAACACTGAACACCAAACACCAAACACCAAACACCCGCTCCTTCAGAATTGGCTCAGGAATCTCACATCATTCTCGAAGAACTTGCGCAGGTCGTCGATGCCGTATTTCAGCATGGCGATCCGCTCGACCCCCATGCCGAAGGCGAACCCCGTGTACCGCGCGGTGTCGTAGCCCACGTTTTCGAAAACCGCCGGGTGCACCATGCCCGAACCGAGGATCTCCAGCCATCCGGAGTGCTTGCAGACCCGGCAGCCCTTGCCCCGGCAGATGACGCACAGGATGTCCACCTCGGCGCTGGGCTCGGTGAACGGAAAGAAGCTGGGACGGAAGCGCAGGCGGGTCTGCTCGTCGAACATCTGGTGCACGAAGGCCGTCAGCGTGCCCTTGAGGTCCCCGAAGGAGACGTTCTCATCCACCAGCAGGCCCTCCACCTGGTGGAACATGGGCGTGTGCGTCTGGTCCGAGTCGCAGCGGAACACCTTGCCCGGTGCGATGACGCGCACGGGCGGCGGCTGCTTTTCCATCGTGCGGATCTGCAGCGGCGAGGTATGTGTGCGCAAAACGACCGCCTCAGAAATGAAGAACGTGTCCTGCATGTCGCGGGCGGGGTGGTTGGGGGGGATGTTCAGGGCCTCGAAGTTGTAGTAGTCTTTTTCGACCTCGGGCCCCTCGACGATGTCGAACCCCATCCCGGAAAAAATGTCGCAGATCTGCCGACTGATCTGGGTGATCGGGTGCAGCGCGCCGCAGACCTGCGCGCGCCCGGGCAGGGAGACGTCGATCGGCGGCGCCGCGTGCCGGCCGGACGTTGCCAGGGCCTCCACGGCTGCGGCGATGTCGGCGGCCAGACGCTGCTTGATCGCGTTGGCGCGCTGTCCGGCGGTCGGACGCTCCGCGGGCGGCAGGCTGGCGATGGACCGCAGGAACTGGGTGAGGAGCCCCTTGCGGCCGAGATACTTGACGCTCAGTGCCTCAAGTTTCTGGGAGTCCCCGGCGGACGCTTCCAGTTCCCGCCGCGCCTCCGAATCAATCTGGTCCAGTTGGTGTTCCACTCTGCTCCGTCACGTGAAATGACACGCATGCCTGCGGTCGGCGCATCCGGATGCGGGCGCTGCCGGCGGCCGGCGCGCGCCCTCCGGGCCTACGCCTGCGGGGTGGCGAGCTTGACGATACGGGCAAACCCCGGCGGGTCCGAAATGGCCAGTTCGGCGAGAACCTTGCGGTCGAGCCCCACGTTGGCCAATTTCAGGCCATGGATGAACTTGTTGTAGGACACGTTGTGCATGCGCACGGCGGCGTTGATCCGGATGATCCAGAGGGCGCGGAAATCCCGTTTGCGGGCTTTGCGGTCCCGGTAGGCGTAGCGCAGGGCCCGGTCCACGGCGCCGGCGGCGGTGCGGTAGATCTTGCTGCGACCGCCACGGAAGCCCTTGGCGAGTTTGAGAACCTTTTGACGACGATGTCTGGCTTTGAATCCACGTTTTACGCGCATGGTAGTTTACCTCACTTCGAAGATGTTCACCGGGTGTCGGGTCGTTACACATCGCGCCGCCTGCAGGCGCGCGACGGGTAGCGGCGGCGTCATCCGTTGGGAAGAAGCAATTTAATACCCTTCATGTTGGTCGAGTCAACGAGCGGGCTTTTTCTCAGGGAGCGTTTGCGCTTCCTGGACTTGGTGGACAGGATATGGCTGCCATAGGCCTTGTGGTAAGAGATTTTTCCGGTCCCGGTCTTTTTGAACCGCTTGGCCGCCGAACGGTTGGTTTTTATCTTGGGCATATGCGGGTCTCCTTTGCTTGCTGCAAACGCAGTGAATTTGCCAATTACAAAACAGATGGCGTGAGCAACGTCACCACCGGCCCACGCCACCTTCGCAACGACACGTAATGGACTTGGGTTTCCTGGAGCCGAACCGCTGGCCTTGCCGTTAAATGCCGGCATGCCTCATTTCGGGGCCAGCACCATAAAAAGGGTGCGGTTGTCGAACTTCGGAAATTGTTCGACCAGGGCGATCTCCTGGGTTTCGACCGCAATTCGTTCCAGCAGGCTCCGGCCCATGTTGGTGAGGGCGATTTCGCGCCCGCGGAACATGACGGTCACTTTGACCTTGTCTTTTTTGGAGATGAACTCCTTGATCCGACCGAGCTTGACCATCAAATCGTGTTCACCGGTCTTGGGGCGGACCTTTATTTCCTTGAGTTTGAAGGAGGCCTGTTTCTTCTTGGCCTCGTGCTTCTTTTTGGTCTGCTCGTAGCGATACCGCCCGTAATCCATGATCTTGCAGACCGGCGGATCAGCGTTCGGCGAGACTTCCACAAGATCCTGGCCGAATTCCGCGGCGGCCGCGAGCGCCTGCTCGATCGTGATGACCCCGAGCTGTGTGCCCTCCGGGTCGATCACCCGAACCTGCCGGGCCCGAATCTCCTGGTTGATGTTGGTCCTGTCAGCTCGAACTGGTAATGATCGCATCTGTCGAGTCGGGGTTGCTATCTTCTCACCTCCCGCGGTAGTGGTACGGCCGGCCATTTGGGGCCGGCACCCAAAAAAACGGTGTAATTATGAACCGTTAAAAACGCCATGGTCGCAGCGCATCGTTATCTTTTGAGCACCTAATAATCGACAACATGAAGAAATGCAAGAAAAAAATGCAATCGCCCGCTCGCGGGTCAGCGGCCCAGGGTGTATTGCGCCAGCAGGCTGCCCCGCCAATACCGGTTGGCGGGGTCGGCAAAAAACTTCCGGAACAGCGCCAGGCTTTCGCTGCGGCGCACGTGGGGCCGCACGCGGATCGGGCTGTCACGGTAGAGCGGTTTCATCTGCGATCGGTCGCAGCCGGTCCCGCCGCCCATCGCATCCTCGTAGGCGAACACGGCCTCGCCGATGCCCGCCAGGATGAGGGCGCTGAAACACATCAGGCACGGCTCCATGGTGCAGAAGACGGTCACGCCGGCCGGTTCCAGTTCCTCGTTCAGGTGGACGAGCTGCCGCAGGGCCGCCATCTCGGCATGGTCCAGTTCGTTGCGGCCGTTGTCGCGGGTGCCTGTGCGCGAGCCGCGCGCGACAATGCGGTCCCGATGCACCATGACGCATCCCACAGGGAATTCCCCCCGTGATAGAGCCTTTTGAGCCTCTTGCAGCGCCTCGCCCATGAAGTGATCGTAGTCCATACTTTAATCGAATGCGGAAGTCGGAAGGTGGAAGGTCGAAAAAGGACGAAATCGGATTTTCATTTAGGTTCCACCTTCCGAGTTGATTAGCAGGGCGTTGAAAAACAAGCATCAGGCCGTCAGCCAAGGCGTGCGGCGTTTTGGAAAGCGCAGCCTATTCAGCGATAGGTGAGCATTTACAAAAGCCGCACAACGCCGGATCACGGCGTGAGGCGCAGTTGTTCGACGCCCGGTCAGAGTCTGCAGATCGTCTCATCACACGGGCAGGCGCCGTCGACCTCGTAGCAGTAGGCGATCCGTGACTCCATTGCAGCCCGATCGGGCGAAATGGGCGTCAACCGGGCACCGGCGAGTTTTTCCGCGAGCTTCGTCTTTGACGGGATGGCCGCGAGCCCCCGGTCGCAAACCGCCCCGGACGCGCCATCCAGGATTTCGGCATCCTCCCCGTTCGTCACGACGACCACCGGGATCTGGTAGGATTCGACCAGCCGGGCTATCGCCAGCGCGGGGCGTTCGCGGGAGACCAGCGAGCCCGGCCCGAAGCGGATGACCATGGCCGCGCGGTCGTCCACCCGCACGACGAAGTCCACCTTGATAACGGCCCGCCGGTCGTCGGCCTGCAACCGGAGCTCACGCCGGGGTTCGATGTCCGGCCTCAGGTAGCCCTTGTGGTTCACGAGCAGCCCGGCAATTTTCTGCCGGTAGCGCTCGTCCAGGGTATCGTCGAGCACCTCACCGGTGATGACATCGGAAAGGGTGCCTAGTATTAAATGATGGCCGCCCATATTATGCCAAAGAGGTCGAGGCGCCGAGAGTTCCAACCCCCGCGCCCCAAAACATGTTATTTCTTAACGTTGATAGGCTCGTGAAACGTGATTCGAATCGATGGCTTTGTAAAGAGGCCAAGTTCAAGGCGCGCGCATCGCGTGGCGTGAGGCGTACTTCCTGTACGCCGCAGCGACAACGCGATGAAGTGCAACGCCGAAATTGGACTATTTACGAAGCCATCAGCGGTAATAGTACACCATCCAGCCCTAACCGGCAACGGGTGGACCGGGCCGACCGGTCAATGGATTCCGGCACAGATTGTGCTTTACAAAGCGCGGTGATCTGTCTACTATTGCCGCCAGCCATGAAGATGTCGATCCGGGAGCAGTTTGAACGACGTGAAGACGCGTTCATGTCAACCTTCGCCTGCCCCAGCTCCAAATCCCGGGGACGGTCGGTAGCGGAGAACCCCTGCGAGGTGCGCACCGCCTTTCAGGTGGACCGGGACCGCATCGTTTACTGCAACGCCTTCCGCCGGCTCAAGCACAAGACCCAGGTGTTCCTGGCACCCATCGTGGACGACTATCGCACGCGGATGACCCATACCCTGGAGGTGGCCCAGATGGCGCGCGCCATTTCACGGGCCCTGCGCCTCAACGAGGACCTGACCGAGGCCATCGCCCTGGGGCACGATCTCGGCCACACTCCCTTCGGACACAGCGGCGAGACCGTTCTGAAAGAGATCTATTCTGCGGATTTCTCCCACGCCGAGCAGAGCATCCGGGTGGTCGAGGTGCTGGAGAACAGCGGCCGCGGCCTCAACCTCACCACCGAGGTCATGGACGGCATCCTCAAGCATTCCAAGGGATACGGCAAGGTCCTGCCGCAGGATCCCGAGGAGCTCGCCGCTACCTACGAGGGCCGGGTAGTGCGCATTGCCGATTTCATGGCGTACCTGAACCACGACCTGGACGATGCCATCCGCAGCGGCGTCGTCCGACCCGAACAGGTCCCCGCCGCCTGCACCCGGCTGATAGGGGCCACCCATTCGGAGCGCGCGACCACCATGATCAAAGACCTCATCTTCTCATCCGAGGCGCAAGACGGAATGCTCAACCTCACGCTGAGCGCCGACGTGCACGCCGCCATGCTCGAGCTGCGCCAGTTCATGTACGAAAAGGTGTATCGTTCCGATCGCGTCCAACAGGATTTCGAAAAGTCGAAGAAGATCCTCACCGAGCTCTTTTCCTTTTTCCTCGAAAACGAACCCGTGCTCCGCCAAGGACTGGCCGACCTGCAGATGGAGGGCTGCATCACCAATGGGCAGCCCCGGGAGCGGTTGGTATGCGACTTCATCGCCAGCATGACCGACCGCTACGCCATGAACCTTTACACCCGGCTGTTTTTCCCCTCGCCTTTCCAGGAAAAGGTCAATTGATGGATCCGGCGCTTCGCGCAGACGTCCTGAAGCGTCTGGCGCCGCTGTATGCCGCCATGGACGCCGCCTACGAAGCGGCGGCCGTCGCCTATCGGTTTGCCTGCACGGGCTGCGAGGAGAGCTGCTGCCGCACCCGGTTCCATCACCACACCCTGGTGGAGTATCACGGCCTCCGGGACGGCTTCGAGCAGCTGCCCGGGGTACAGCAGGCGGAAATCCTGGCCCGGGCCGAGTCCTGGTGTGCCGAACAGGCCCGGCCGGTTTCGGATGCCCGCTCCCTCTGCCCGCTCAACGCGGGGGGCCGCTGCGTGCTTTACACCCACCGGCCCATGATCTGCCGGCTGCACGGGATCCCCCACGAGCTGCGCCGGCCGGGGCAGCCTGCGCAGCGCAGCCCGGGCTGCGGGGAGTTCAACCGCCGCTGCGGCGGCATGGCCTATCAGCCCTTCGACCGCACGCCCCTCTATGCCGCACTCGCGCGGCTTGAGTCCGAATTCCAGCAGGCGCTGGGGGTGCGCCGCCGGTTCAAGCACACCATCGCCGAAATGCTGCTGAACGACAGGCTGGCGCCGTGAAACAGCTCGACGTCACCGATCTCGAGACGCTTCCGGGCATCCGTCTGCGCGCCGGCGAGCCGTTCCGTTTCCGCTGCCACCCGGGCGTCGGCTGCTTCAACCGCTGCTGCCGCAACCTCAATCTGTTCCTCTACCCGTATGACCTGATCCGTCTCAAGACCCGCCTGGGGCTGACGTCGGATGAATTCCTCGACCGCCACGTGGACGTGGTGCTGCGCCCCGGGAGCCATTTCCCGGACGTCCTGCTGCGCATGGCGGATAACGCGGAAAAGAGCTGCCCGTTTCTGACTCCCGCGGGCTGCAGCGTCTATCCCGACCGGCCCGACACCTGCCGCACGTTTCCCCTGGAACAGGGGCTGCTGCACGATGCCGGGACCGATGAAGACGAGACGGTCTTCTTCTTCCGTCCGCCGGATTTTTGCCTGGGGCGCCACGAAGAAAAAAGCTGGACCGTGCCGGAGTGGGTTCAGGACCAGGAGGCGGGGGACTACCACCGCATGACCATCGGCTGGGCCGAGCTGCGGCGGCTTTTCCAGAACGAGACCTGGGGCGCGGAGGGCCCGACCGGCACGCGCGGCAAGATGGCCTTCATGGCCGCCTACAACGTCGACCGCTTCCGCGAGTTCGTCTTCGATAGCAGCTTTCTCAAGCGTTTCAAGGTCAAGCCGGAGCTCGTGGGCAAGGTCCGCCGCGATGACGTCCGGCTCATGCGGCTGGGGTTCGATTGGATCGAGCTCTTCGTCTGGGGCATCCCGAGCAGCGGGATCAAACCGAGAGGCCGTTGATCGCCAGCCGTTACCGGGGGCGGCTGACCGCTACGGCTGCCGCCGCCGTCCGGCAAAATCCGAAATCCGAATGTCGAAACTCGAAACGGGTCCAGTCCTAACGGGTCGTGATTGGCGTCTGTTTCGGATTTCGAATTTCGTACTTCGAATTT
>DATITS010000144.1:0-4988 GCA_035467535.1 Desulfobacterales bacterium | reverse complement strand
CTTGCCCACATCGCGCCGCACCCACTCGTCGAAGATGTCCGTCAGGAAAGTGCCCCACTGCTCCGGCGTCACGCTGCGCGCCGAGACGCTCGTCCCCTCCTGGTGGGGGCTGACCACCCCCGCCTGCATCCGTTCGATGGCCGGGATGAACTGGATCCAGCTGACCCCCGCCTCGTCGCGCAGAAAGCGGTAGATCGCAAGCGGGGACTCGGCGTTGGTGCGGTTGACGGTGACGAGGAGGTTGGTCTCGACCCCGTGCCGCTGCAGAAGGCGCAGGCCGCGCAGCACGCGGTCGAAGGTCGGCCCCCCGCTTTTGTCCCGGCGGTGGGCGTCGTGAATCTCCCGGGGGCCGTCGAGGCTGATCCCCACGAGGAAATTGTTCTCCCGCAGGAAGGCGCACCACTCCTCCGTGAGCAGGGTGCCGTTTGTCTGAAGAGTGTTCTCGAAGCGCATCCCCGGCCGGCGGTGCGTCTCTTGAAGTGCGACGGCGCGGCGGAAGAAATCGAGCCCCATCAGGGTCGGCTCGCCCCCCTGCCAGGCCACCGCGACCGTATCGGTGCGATGGGCCGCAATGAGCTGGGAAAGATAGGCCTCCAGCACCTCGTCGCTCATGCGAAAGCGGCTGCCGGGGTAGAGGCTCTCTTTCTTGAGATAGAAACAGTAGTCGCAGTTCAGGTTGCAGGTCGAGCCGGTCGGCTTGGCCAGCACATGGATGCGGTTGGGGAGATCGGCGTTGGTCATAAACCCTCTAAGGTTAATGTCGCGTCAGCCGGTGAACGTTCCGCGATTCGGCGGCGTGAGCACCGCGGATGCCGCCACCGTATGGATTACGACCTCCGGCGGCCGGCTCAACAGGCTTTTCGCGCCCATCAGCATCGAGAACCGGTTCGATTGCAAGTGGTCGCCGAGTGCCGCGCGGCTCTCCCACGCACCGATGAGAAGAAAATCCGTATAACCGTTTGACTTCAGCCTTTCTTCCCTTTTTCCTTGATCCAGGAGTCGGCCGCCGCGACGGCCTGCATCAGGGCCTGTCCGATATCTTCGGTGGCTTGAAAAAGGTTCTCACGGCCGATATCCCGCAAAATTCCAGTCCGTTCCATCTGCTCGAGAACACGGGGGCCCACGCCGGCCAGCATCAGTTTGCTCTCCTGGCGACGCAGGGCCTCGGCGTAGCGCGTGACCACATTCAGGAAGGTGCTGCCGACATCCTTTTTGTCGCGCAGCACCAGGATCACGACGGCATGGCGTGTGTCCGGGGTCACCTCGGGAAGCTGCGCATCGAACAGCGGCGCGGCCGCATAGAAGAGGCTGCCGTAGGGGACGAGCACGGTGGCTTTTGCGGGCGGGACGACGCGGGGCGGCGCCCCCTCCACCGGGAATCGCCCGGGCTGAACGTCCCAGGCCTTGACGGTGATCTGGTTTGACTGATGGAAGACGTAGAGCAGCACCGCCAGCCCCACCCCCAGCAGGACCGCGTATTGGAGTGGAAGCATCAGAGAAGAGACGAACGTGAGGCCCATCACCGCATCTTGCGTCAGCCCGGTCTTCCACACCATGGCGACCTGGACCGGCTTGAGCGTGCGAACGCCGACCACGATCAAGAGCCCGGCCAGGGCCGGCATGGCGATCAGCCCCACGAATCGGCCGAAGAGCAGGATCGCTGAGGCGATCACCATTCCGGCGGTGAGATTGGCGAACCGCGAGCGCGCCCCGGCACTGGTCACGAGCGCGGTGGCCGACATGGAGCCGCCCACCGCCGTTCCCTGGAAGAGCCCCGAGACGAGGCTCGCCGCCCCCTGGCCCACAAAATCCCCGGAGGGGTTCGGATAGCGGCCGTCGGGGTTGGGCACGGACTGGGTGATGCTGGCCCCCTGCATCAGCCCCACGAACGTGAGTGAGAGCGCCGGCAGGATCAGGTACGGTAAAACGGCAAGTGATGGGAGCATCGGCAGCGGCAGTGAGCCGGGGATGGCGGCGATGTCCCGTACCAGGGCCACGCTGCCCGAGCCGATGAGCGGGGTCGCCAGCGATGCGGCGGCCATGGCCGCCACCATGCCGAGCGATTTGAGTGCCGTTCGTTCCAACGTCAGGATCAGGATGATGGTGAGGGTGCCGACCAGCAGGGTGGGGATGTGAAACTGCCCCGTTTTCTGCAGCAGATCGATCGTGCGCATCAGCCGGTTGGCCCCGGAGCTGGCGCATCCGGTGAAATCATCCAGCTGTCCCAGGATGATCAGGATGGCCACGGCGTTGACGAAACCGGTCATGACCGAGTTGGGCACAAAGCGGATCAGCGAGCCCAGCTTGAGCAGGCCGGCCGCCAGCATGAACAAACCGGTCAGAAAGGCCAGGGCGAAGAGGGCCGTGTTGGGATAGCCGCCTTGGGCCACCTCCGGTACGCTGGCAATGACGAGCGCCATGGCGCTCGTGCCTTGAACCGACATAAAGACCGAACTTGTGAAAAAGGCCCCGGTCAACACCCCCACCATGTAGCCGTGCAGCCCGTAGATAGGGTTGACCATGGCCAGCAGCCCATTGGCCATGCCCGAGGGGATGCTCTGAATACCCAGGACCACCCCTGCGCTCAGGTCTTGGACGAGGGTGCTGCGGTTGATGAAGGATCGTTTCATATTCCGCCGGCCCGCCGAGGGGGGTCGCTGGGCGATGTCGATCTATCGGATGCTCGGGCTGCGGAGCCGGGCGCCGTTTACGGGAGGAACCGCGGTGATCCGGGTTTTAAGCGCCGGTGTGTCCTGACCTATCTCCGGCGGTCTGCATGATCCGCAGCGAATTCAATATTGAATGGCCTCTGTCATGTCAATAGAAATAACAAAAAGCACCCCCCCCTCAGCCTCTGAGTGAGACACCGAAATTAGAACAAATTTACCGTGCCGAAAATGCCTTTGCATATTTACATTTACTGCAATCTCTGTAATCGTAACGTACTGCCGGGCCCATCTCGCATTGACACCAGAGCCGTGCGCTATATTTTTTGGCACGGTGGGTGTTCTTGCAAAAAAAATCCACCACCACCGGAATGACCGGCAACGATCCGGCGCAAACGTCGTCATAAATCGACCGAATCCCGTAACCATCAACGGTGCCGAAAAGCAGATGCGTCACTTCAAACTTTTTTCAGCGCTCTTGCTTGGGCTTCTGGTCCTTGCCGCCGCGGTCTTTGCCGCTTTGATTTTCGTGGACCCGACGGTTTTTCGCAACCAGCTCGAAGCAAGTGCTACGGCGGCCTTCGGCCGAGCCGTTCGCTTCGGCGGGCCGATCCGCCTTGAACGGTCGCTGCAACCGCGCATCGTTATAGAAAACATTACAATCGACAACCCGGAATGGGCCTCTGAAGCCTATTTTGCCGCGGCCGAAAAAGTCGGTGTTCAGGTGGCCCTTTTTCCGCTGCTGTGGGGCGATTTGAAGGTCTTGGATGTTCGATTTTCAGGTGTGAGGGTTTTTCTCGAAGAGGGCCTCCAGGGTGCCGACAACTATACATTCGCCGACCGTGGCGGTGGCAAGGACCACAGGGTGCTGCCCTCCGTCGAGCAGCTTCTGATCCAAGATGCCGTCATCACGTATCGGTCGGCGAATGCCAGTGTCAGCCGTTATGAGATCAATAAGGCTCGGCTCTGGAACATTCCCGGAGAGCCGGAGAGGATCGAGGCCGAAGGCTCGGCCAAAGGCGTCCCCTTTCGGATCCACCTGGCCGCCGATACGCCGGCGGAGAACACGGGGACGCACCTGCCCTGGTCCGCGCGCCTCGAGGTCCGATGCCCGGATCTCGCATTGATCGCCTCGGGGCGGGTGGCCCAAGTGTTCGACTGGAGCCGTTTCGACCTGCGCATCGCCTTGAAAGGGGACCGCCCGGATACGATCGAGAACCTATTCGATGTCGATTTGGGCGGGATCGGCGCTTTTGAGATTACCGGGTCTCTGGCGGCGGCCGAAGGGGTGGTCCGGATGACGGACATCGCCGCCCGTGTCCAAGGGCCTTCAGGCACACCTGACATTACGATTGTCACCGGCGCCGCCTCCGGCGGGCCAGAGACCCCCCTGCATGTCGAGCTGCAGGGCAAGTACGGCGATGCTCCGCTGGCGTTGACGTTTTCTGCGGAGCGGATCGTTGAAGTCTTCTCGCAGAAGGCCCCCTGGCCCATGGCGGGCCGGCTCCAAGCGGCGGACGCCCAATTCGATTTTAAAGGCACGGTCGTTCCGGCGGCGGCCGGTACCAGCGTTGAGCTTGATGCCATTCTTCAAGGTGAACGCCTCGACGCCCTGGCCCAGTTTCTCGGCTACGAGCCACCCAAGGCGGGACCCTACCGGTTCTCTTTTCGCACGCACCTCGATCAGGGAGGCGTTCACGTCACCGGTCTTGAGGGACACATCCTGGGCTTCGCGCCGTGGAAGACGATTCAAATCGTGCAAGGCGACGTTTCCGCCCGCAAAGGTGGATTGGTCAAGGCCTCCATCGACGCCGAGCTCGACCGGGCCCCCCTGTCTTTGTCTTTCCAGGGCGGACCCCAGACCACCAGCGAATCAAACACCACCGCGTGGCCGGTTCAGCTCGAGGCATCTGGTTCCGGGGCCGTGCTGACCGCCGATGGCTCCGTCGTCGCTGATCAGGACGGCAGCCGGCTGCAACTCGCGACAAGGGTCAAAGGCAACCGCCTTGATGCGCTGGGCTCGCTGGCCGGTGTTTCGCTCCCGCACATCGCAAAGTACGACCTGCGCGCAAGGGTCGCGAGTGGCGATGGGGTGCACGAACTCCAGGACCTTGCGTTTCAGGTGGGGGCGAACCGTATAACCGGGAGCGTGCGGTGGGACGGCACCGCGGCGCACCCCCGTCGGACGGGCAAGCTGTCTTTGGGACGCATCTTGCTCGGGGAGCTTCTGGGTGCGGCCTCAAAGACCTCATCCCAGAAAAGGCCGCCCGGTCTGCAGGATCGTCCCATCCGGCTTGACTGGCTTAACAAGGTTGACGCCAA
>DATITS010000143.1:0-2080 GCA_035467535.1 Desulfobacterales bacterium | reverse complement strand
GCCTTCATCACTCACGCGGCGTTGCTGCGTCAGGGTTTCCCCCATTGCGCAAAATTCCTCACTGCTGCCTCCCGTAGGAGTCTGGACCGTGTGTCAGTTCCAGTGTGGCTGATCATCCTCTCAGACCAGCTAACCATCGCAGCCTTGGTAGGCCATTACCCGACCAACTAGCTAATGGTACGCGGGCTCATCTCCAAACAGTAGCTTACATGTAGAGGCCACCTTTGATCCCCAAAACCAAGGTCTCGGAGATGTCATTCGGTATTAGCACCGCTTTCGCAGTGTTATCCCCAATTCGGAGGTAGATTACCCACGCGTTACTCACCCGTGCGCCACTTTACTAGCTCCAGCAAGCTGAAGCGTTCTCGTGCGACTTGCATGTGTTAAGCACGCCGCCAGCGTTCATTCTGAGCCAGGATCAAACTCTCCACTTTAACTTGGAGTGTGCTGTCGCAAGCGACAGCACGGAACTAACGTGTTTGAACTCGACCGGACGCCACTATTTAGTTTTCAAAGATCAAAAGATCCGCGCCATCATCTGCACGCTCTAACAAACTGAAGTGTCGCAGATCGACTTGGTTAATATATCGATTCTGCTGCAGTTGTCAAGAACTTTTTTCATCTTTTTTCAAAAAGCATTTTTGCCGCCCTCAATTGATTTTTCAGCGACAAAACGGGGTATATTTATATGGACGTGCCACCTTTGTCAAGCAAATAATAAAACTATTTTTCGACCCGTACCTGATGATAGGCTTTCTTCCCGGACCGCAACACCAGGGACTCGTCCGGCGCCAGGTCGGCGACCGTGATCAGACGGTCGTAGGCATCGATCCGCTCCCCGTTCACGTAGGCCCCGCCCTGGTCGATGAGCCGCCGCGCGGCCGCGCCGGAGGCGGCCAGCCCGGTCTCGTGAAAGAGCTTGAACGCGGGGATACCCGCCGCGAGCTTCTCCCGGCGGACGATCGAGCAGGGGATGGCTGCGGCGGTGCGCTCAGCACCGCCCCGCGGGATGCTGCTGGCGGGCAGGATGTCCTCCGGCAGCTTCCGGCCGCCGAAGAGGCGCTGCGCTGCCTGAAGGGCCTGCAGGGCCTCTTCCGGTCCATGGGCCAGCCGGGTTGCCTCGAACGCCAAGACGGTCTTCGCCAGGTTGAGCCCCACCCCCTGCAGGGCCGCAACCGCGCGAATTTCCGCCATGGGCAGGAAGGTGAACAGCGCCAGGAAGCGAGCCACGTCGCGGTCGTCGGTGTTGATCCAGTACTGGTAGTAGTCGTAGGGCGAAGTGCGCGCCGCATCCAGCCACACGGCGCCTTTGGCGGTCTTGCCCATCTTTTCGCCGGCGCTGGTCGTGATCAGCGGGAAGGTGATCCCGAAGGCCGCCTGCTGCTCCATGCGGCGGATGAGTTCGACGCCCTGGACGATGTTGCCCCATTGGTCGCTGCCGCCCATTTGCAGGCGGCAGTCGTTCCGCCGCATCAGCTCGAGGAAATCGTAGGCCTGGAGCACCATGTAGTTGAACTCGATAAAGCTCAGGCCCTCCTCCGAGTCCAGCCGCATCCTGCAGCTGTCCATCTTGATCATGCGGTTGACCGAAAAGTGCCGGCCGATGTCCCTCAGAAAGGGGATGTATTCGAGCTTGGTCAGCCAGTCGGCATTGTTGAGCAGCAAGGCTTTGCCGTCGCCGAAATCCAGAAAACGCGACAACTGCTTTTTGATGCAGGCGGCGTTGTGATCGATCTCCTCTAAGCTCAGCAGCTTGCGCATCTCGGTCTTGCCGCTGGGATCCCCCACCATGCCGGTGCCGCCCCCGACGAGCGCGATCGGCCGGTGCCCCTGCCGCTGCATGTGGGCGAGCGACATGATCGGCACAAGGCTGCCGATGTGCAGGCTGGACGCCGTGGGGTCGAAACCGATGTAGCCGGTGACCCGCTGCGTTTCGAAGTGGTCGCGGAGCTCCTCGTCGTGGGTGGTCTGATCGATAAACCCCCGCTCCCTCAGTATGTCCACCAAATTCGCCATGGATCGTCTCTTCTCCCGCCGCTTCGATGACCTCACAAAGAGAGCCGCAACACGCGAATTTCGT
>DATITS010000142.1:0-2458 GCA_035467535.1 Desulfobacterales bacterium | reverse complement strand
CCGGACCGGTTCCAGGAGCTTGCGGCCGGTGTGCCCGCCGCCTGCATCGGACCGGTCACCGCCGAGACCGCCCGGCAGCTCGGGTTCGACGTGGCTATCGTCGCCGAGGAGTACACGATCCCGGGGCTGTGCACCGCCATTGTCGACCATTACCGCAGCCGCCGCGGCACGCCCCCATGACGCGCCGCCCCTTGAATTCGAGCGGGAATTATATTAGAGAAGACGGGTGAGATATCACATTTCAGCATGAGGCATCGCATGAAACTCGAGCATGAAGAAAAAGACGGGGTCGTTTGTGTGAAGATCGCGGGGCGTCTGGATGCGGATTCTGCGGCGCAGGCCGAAACAACGCTCAAGGGACTTCTCAAGGAGGGCAAAACCCGACTGGTTTTTGATCTCGGCCAGATGGACTATATCAGCAGCGCCGGCCTCCGGGTCATCCTGATGACCGTCAAGGAGCTGCAGAACCGAAAGGGGAAAGTGGTCCTGAGCGCGCTGACCCCCTACGTGCGTGAAATATTCGATGTGAGCAATTTCTCGTCCATCATCCCGATCACCGACACCGTCGAGGCAGGGTTCCAGAAAGTTTAGCGGATCCCGCCACCCCCTGCACACAACCAATTCGGACCAAGGGCACGGCGGTCAAAAGCAGCTCCGATGCCTGATAGTCCCTTCTCCGCCCGTCCGGCCGAAGCCGCACCGGCCTGCGGATGCTTGTGGAAAACCCATGGCAGAATCTGCGCCGACCCGACTGATCGACCCCTGCAACCGCCACCTGAACTATCTGCGCGTCTCCATCACGGACCGCTGCAACCTGAGTTGCATGTACTGCCTGCCCCAGGAGTCGCTTCCGCGCCTTTCCCACGAGGATATCCTGCGCTACGAGGAGATTTTGCGCATCGTCCGCGTGGCGGTCGGCCTGGGGATCACCAAGGTCCGGGTGACGGGCGGCGAACCCCTGGTCCGCAACGGGGTCTACGAGTTCCTCCAGCATCTGTCCGCCGTGACCGGGTTGACCGACATCTCGCTTACCACCAACGGTGTCCTCCTGAAGGAGAACCTCCACCGCCTTCGGGCCGCCGGCATCGCGCGCCTCAACATCAGCATCGACACGCTCAAGCCCGAGCGCTATCGGTCCATCACGGGAACCGACGTTTTCGATCAGGTCTGGGACGGGGTGCGCGCCGCGGAGGCCATGGGGTTTAACCCGATCAAGTTGAACGCCGTGGCACTCAAGGGGGTCAACGACGACGAACTGGTGGATCTCGCGCGTCTCTCCTTCGATCACCCCTACCACGTGCGTTTCATCGAATTCATGCCGATCGGCAAGTCCCGGTGGGCCGGACACCCCCCGCTGCTGGTGCCCGAGATCCAGGAGCGTCTGCGTATTCTCGGCGAGCTTGTGCCCGTGCCGCGCTCGGAGCACGACGGGCCGGCCCAGCGCTTCCGCTTCAAGGGGGCCCGGGGCGAGATCGGTTTCATCCCGGCCATCAGCCGCCATTTCTGCGACCGCTGCAACCGCCTGCGCCTGACCGCGAGCGGCCAGCTCCGGCCCTGCCTGCTGTCCGACCACCAGGAGGACCTCAAGGGGCCGCTGCGCCACGGGTGCAAGGACGCGGATCTGGCGGAGATCTTTTTGAGGACCACCCGGCTCAAGCCCTCGGAGCACGGCCTGGTGAGCGGCGAGCCGGCGCATACCTGCTGCCAGATGCGTTCGATCGGCGGGTGATGGGCTCGCCGGAGGGCCAACCTCTGCGTTGCGCTTCACCCCGCCCTCACTGCGACGTACGATGAGTACGTCTCGTGAAGCGGGGCTCGCGCGCCTTGATCTTGGCCCTCCGGCGAGCCCATCCGGCCAACTATAGGGCCAATGCCGGCGTTGCGCTTCATGCCGCCCTTACTGCGGCGTAGGATGAGTACGTCTCGTGAAGCGGGGCTCGCGCGCCTTGATCTTGGCCTCGTTACGCACCCATCCGGCATACGTCCAACTGGTGACATGATCAACTGCATTCAGCTTGAATCCTCGAACCCTTGACCCCTTGGACCCCTGAACCCTCAATTCATAGGAGAAAAAATGGACATTAAAATTGTGAAAATCGAGAACCCGCTGCAATTGAATCTGATCCTGGGCCAATCCCACTTCATCAAGACCGTCGAGGACATGCACGAAGCCATCGTTTCCACGGTCCCCGGCGCCAAGTTCGGACTGGCCTTCTGCGAGGCCTCGGACGTCTGCCTGGTGCGTCACAGCGGAACCGACCCGGAGCTGCTCGAACTGGCGAAGAAAAACGCCTTTACCCTCGCCGCCGGCCACAGCTTTATCGTCTTCATGCGGGACATGTACCCGATCAACGTGTTGAACACCATCAAGAACCTCCCGGAAGTGTGCCGCATTTTCTGCGCCACCGCAAACCCGGTGGAGGTCGTCATCGGCGAAACCGGTCAGGGCCGCGGGATT
>DATITS010000141.1:0-18851 GCA_035467535.1 Desulfobacterales bacterium | reverse complement strand
CCACACGCGCGCCGCAGCAAACGGAGTCAGCTGGTTTCAGGGCCTCGGGGCAACCGATGTTCGGGCGGTCGCCATCATCGACCGCGCTTCGGCCGACCGGCCCGACCTGGCAAAGGAGATCGAAAGCGCCCGGCTCGTCTTTATGCTGGGTGGCTTCACCCGATACCTGGCGGAAACCCTGTCCGAAAGCCTGGCCTGGCAGGCGATGGTGAGCGCCTACCGGGCCGGTGCCGTCATCGGCGGCAGCAGCGCCGGGGCCATGGTGTTGTGCGAACACTATTTCGACCCGAACTCCGGCAATGTGCTGCCGGGTCTCAATCTTCTGTCGAAGGTGTGCGTGCTGCCCCATCATAACACGTTCGGCAAAGACTGGGCGCCCCGGCTGACCCGCCTGTTACCGGGGACGCTTCTGATCGGAATCGATGAGGAAACCGGCCTGCTGAATGACGGGCCCGACGGCCAATGGACAGTGTACGGCAAAGGCGCCTTAACCGTCTACGAACCGGACAGCCGGGCCGTGTTTCAACATGGACAACGGTTCGTGCTGCCGGTTGCAGTCAGGGACCATCTCTGAATATAGTTAGTAATTCCGGAGGATGTTCATTAAATGTCCGCGAAGGGCAACATTGTCCTCATGGGCTCGGGTGAGCTCACTTCCACCATGGTGGAAGTTCACAAGGAGATGATCGGAAGGCTTGGTTCCGCGGCCCGGGCCGTTTTCCTGGACACGCCGGCCGGGTTCCAGCTGAACGCCGACCAGATTTCGGCCAAGGCCGGCGAGTATTTCCGCGACAAAGTCGGCCATCCCATTGCGTTGGCGTCCTACAAATCCAAGACTCATGCCGCACCATTCGAATCCGAAAAAGCCTTTATCGCGCTCAAACAGGCTGACTTTGTCCTGATCGGGCCCGGCAGCCCCACCTACGCCGTGCGCCAGTGGGCCGGCACCCCCGTCGCCGACATTCTGACCCAACGCGTCGAGTCCGGCGGGTGCCTGGTGGCGGCAAGTGCGGCGGCCCTGACGGTGGGGCGTTTCACGCTGCCGGTGTACGAAATCTACAAGGTGGGCGAAGCGCTGCGCTGGGAGCCCGGGATCGACATCATGAGCCGCTTCGGCCTCAACCTGGTCGTAGTCCCCCACTGGAACAACGCCGAGGGCGGCACCCACGACACCCGCTTCTGCTTCATGGGGGAGCCGCGCTTCAGGGCTCTCGAGGCTCTCCTTCCGGACGATGTGGTCATCCTCGGCCTCGAAGAACACACGGCCTGCGTCATCGATCTGGCACGCAGCGAGGTACGCATCCGGGGTATCGGCCGCATCGTCCTGCGCCGTGCCGGCTCGGAGCGGGTGCTCACGAAAAACGAGGTCGTGCCACTGGATCTTCTCCGGGGCCAATGGGTTGAATCCTCTGCCCAGCGGCCGGCCAGTGCGGTTTCCGACCGGCGCCCGCCGGCCGGCGCCGGCGGCACCGGATCATTCCGGGAAGACGTTCACGCGCTCGAACGCAGTTTTCAGGCAGGCCTCGATCGCCGCGACCCCGCGCACATGTCGTCCGCGATCCTCGAACTCGATCGCATCCTCTGGAATACCCCGCGCGATCTCGAAAGCGAGGAGTTCATCCCCCAGACGCGGGATACCCTGCGGAAATGGATCGCCCTGATGGCAACCGCCATGAACGCAGCACCCCGCACCACGGCCGAGTGCCTCGGGCCGCTGGTGGAGGAGTTGCTCAGTCTGCGCGATCATTTACGGGCGGAAAAGCGTTGGGCCGAAGCCGACATGCTGCGGGACTGCCTGCAGCGGGCCGACGTCGTCGTCGAGGACACGAGCCGCGGCGCCCGATGGCGGGTGGGGGAATGATGCGGCAGAGTGCTTCGACCTCGGGCCGGGAAACCGGTGATTTCACGGTCAGCGCGGAGACATTTGAAAGCCTGCCCGACCTGGCTCAGGTGCCCGGAAATGAGCTGGAGTGGGCCTCCCCATTTGTCCTGCCCGGTTGGCTGCACGCATGGTGGGAGGTGTTCGCCCCGGAGGCCGAGCCCCTGATTCTTTCCGTGCGGGAAAGCGGCCGGCTGATCGGGATCGCCCCTCTTCAGCGGGAAGGCAGTTTACTCCGGCTCATCGGGGGCGCGGATGTCTGCGATCATCTGGATGTCGTGGTGGACCCGAGGCGGAAAGCGGAATTCTGCGGGGCCCTCCTGGATTATGTGATCCGCGCGGGCGTGACCCGGATCGACCTCGGGCCGGTCCGGTCCGATTCGGCCGTCATGACGGGGCTGGTGCCGCACGCCCGCGAGCGAGGGTGGCTGGTTGCGAGCGAAACCGAAGACGTCCTGTTCGAGGCCGACCTGCCGCCCTCCTGGGAGGAATACCTGGATCGGCTGTCCGGCAAGCAGCGCCACGAAGTCCGACGCAAGCTCAGGCGGCTGCAGCAAAGCGCCACGTTCGCGTTTCAAATGGTGGGCGGCCGCGGGGAGATCGACGCCGGCATGGAAGATTTCCTGAGGCTTTTCCGCATGAACCGCGCCGACAAGGCTGAATTCATGACCGCGCGCATGGAAGCGTTCTTCCGGGCGCTGGCCCGGCGGGTGCCGGTAGCACGCCTGGGATTTCTGGATGTTGACGGGGCTTCCGCAGCCGCTGTAATGTGCTTTGACCACGGCGCGACGCGCTACCTCTACAACAGCGCCTGTGACGCCGGTCTGGGCTCTTTGAGTGTCGGCATCCTCTGCAAGATCTTGAGCATCCAGGATGCCATCTCCCGGGGATTGGCCAAGTACGATTTTCTGAAGGGGAACGAAACCTACAAACGACAGCTCGGCGGCAGGGCCGTGCCGGTTTACCATTGCCGGATCGACTTGAGTTGAAAGGAAACGACGGCGTGCGTTCGGCACCTTCCTCCATCGCCATGATCAGCGTTCACTCAAGCCCGATCGGCCGGCTCGGCACCCAGGACACCGGCGGGATGAGCGTCTACATCCGGGAACTGGCGCGCGCACTCGGGGACCGCGGTCACCGGGTGGACATCTTCACCCGCACCGCCGACGGTGCGCAGCCGGGACAGCCGGTCGCCCTGTCCGAGAACGTGCGGCTGATCCACTTGGATCCGGGGGCAAGCGCCGATGCTCCGAAATCAGAACTGGTCCCGTACCTGCTCACTTTTTTCAGGGCATTGGAGTAATTCCGCGAGAAAGAGGGCATCGATTACGACATCGTTCACAGTCATTACTGGCTATCCGGGCAGGTGGGGATCCAGGCCCGGCAGGCATGGGGAGTCCCCCACGTCACCACCTTTCACACCCTGGGCGCCGTGAAGAACCTGCTGTGCGCAAACGCGTCCGAATCCGAAACCCGCGTCGCCGCCGAACGCCTCATCGTCGAGTCCTGCGACCGGGTCCTGGTCACCTCCCGGCGCGAAATGCAGAATCTGCGCTGCCACTACCGCGCCCCGGTCAACAAGCTGGCGGTCGTGCCCTGCGGGGTGAATCTTGGGCTGTTCCGCCCGGTTGCGAAACCGGACGCGCGCCGGCGCATCGGTGTTGCACTGCAGGACCGACTACTCCTGTATGTCGGCCGGTTCGCCCCGGAGAAGGGTCTGGACCGGCTGCTTGCCGCTGTCGCCTGCTTGAACCATTACCCGCGTCTGCGGGTGATGATCGTCGGCGGGGACGGCGAGGGCGATCCGGCCTATCGGCGCATGCGGCAAATGTGCCGCGCTGCCGGTATCGATGAGCGGGTGACCTTTGCGGGGCGTGTCGATCAAACCGTGCTGCCCCATTATTACAGCGCCGCGGACCTGCTCGTACTGCCGTCGGTATATGAGAGCTTCGGGATGGTAGCGCTGGAGGCTCTCGCCTGCGGAACCCCGGTGGTGGCAACCCGCGTCGGCGCAACCGATGACCTCATATGCAGCGAAGCCTTCGGACGCCTGGTGAAAAGTGACAGTGCGCGCTCACTGGCGGATGCGATCGCAGCGGTCCTATCGCAACGAGAGCAGCACCCTGAGGCGGCCCGCCGGTCGGTATGGCGATACGACTGGTCCAGGGTGGCCGAGGAAGTTCTGGCGGTATACCGAGACAGCCGGATGGACGCCGGGCAGACGGTCGAAGATGCGCATGACGACGCGGCGGCACTCTGCGCGGCCGGGCGTTGCTAGATCGCAGGCTGCCGTGCAGAAGAGGCCGCGCTGATGGCGGCAGGAGGCTGACAGTGACGGATCAGGCCGATGTGCTGGTGATTGCGGCCCACCCGGACGACAGCGAGTTCGGTGCCGCCGGAACAGTGGCCCTCTGGGTGCAGGCAGGGCGACGGGTCACGTATGTCGTCTGCACGAGCGGCGAAAAGGGCACCAGCGACCCGTTACTGACCCCGGAGTTGCTGGCCCCGATCCGGGAGGAGGAGCAGCGGGCCGCAGCGCGCACGCTCGGGGTGCAGGAGGTGGTGTTCCTGCGGCTTCCCGACCAGGGGCTCGAGGACACGGCCGAGTTCCGCAAGCTCATCGTCCGCATGATCCGCACGGTCCGGCCGAAGATCGTCATGACCTCGGACCCCTACCGCCGCTACATCTGGCACCGCGATCACCGCATCATCGGCCAGGTCGTCCTGGACGCCGTGTTCCCGTTCGCGCGCGACCACCTCTCCTACCCCGACCTGATAGCGGAAGGTCTTACGCCCCACAAGGTGCAGGAGCTTTACTTCTGGGGGGCGGAGGACATCAACCACCGCTCGGACATCACGGCGACCTTCGACCTCAAGATCGCCGCCCTGCGCTGCCACAAGACCCAGGTGCGCGAGTTCAAGCGCGGCGACCCGGAAGAGTGGCTGCGCCAGCGCTGCCGCGAGATGGCCGCAGGGGAATCCTTCGGCCTGGCCGAGGCGTTCCACCATGTCGAAGCCCCACCCTAAGGCGACTTCGTCATAAGCCCAACTTCGGCGTTGTGCTGAAATTTCGTTGTTGCTGCGGCGTACAGGAAGTACGCCTCACAACACGAAATTCGCACGCCTTGAATTTGGGCTTATGACGAAGTCGCCGGCTGCCATTTCAATCATATTCCAATCCCGCCATTTGTAATGCTCACGTACGGACCCGTACGCTGCGCTTTCAAATGGCGGGTTGCATGTAGCGCACTTCGGGCAGCTCGTCTTCCGCGTCCGTGCGGAAGGTGAAGGCCGTCAGCGAGCCGGTGGCGGGATATCCCTTGAAGCCGAAGGCGTGCGGGTTGGTCTTGTTTTCCGCGCTGGGCGCCAGGCCCCGGGCCCACAATATGGTGAAGATGATGATGTCCCCGTGGGTGACGGTCAGCACGTTTTCGCCGGCGTGCCGCCGCCGCGCGTATGCAAAAAACGTCCGGACCCGGCCGATGATGTCCGCCGGCTGTTCATAGGGCGGCCCCACGCCGGAGTAATAATCGTCACGCCGGCTGTCCCCCACGTGGCTGGGTTGGCCCTCGAACGCCGTGAACACCTCGTTTAAAAGCGGAGAGTGCCTGAGCCTGAGGTGCGGATGAAACGTCAGAATCTCCCGGGCCGTCTGGCGGGCCCGCAAGAGCGGGCTGCTATAGGCCGCGTGGAGAGTCATTTCAGACATCATCCGCCCCGCGGCCCGGGCCTCCTCAACGCCGCGTTCGCTCAGCCGGAAGCGCGGCAGCCGGCCGTAGATGATTTTTTTCGGGTTGTGGACGAAGCCGTGCCGGACAAGCCATACGGTGGTTTCAGGTGACATTGCAACGCCTCGGTCGAATAACCGCCTTGTTAAGCTCGATGGATTCGCAAAAAAGTCATCCGCTTCAACGCGCCTCCACCCACAGCTGGATGCTCAAAGCGGACGACTGTCGGCTGCTGCCGGCCTCCAGGATGGCGCGCAGGACTTCGTTTCCGCTTTGATCCGATCCGCCGATGGTCACCCACTGACCCAACGGCACCTGGACCCGGGTGGACGCCTCGGCGAACCGCACCCCGCCCGGCCGATCGCCGGAGCCCGTTTCGGATATGCGCGGCACGATCTCCACGTCGGCCATGTTCTCGCGAATCACCGGCTTCACGTCAAAGCCCGTCTCGATCCGCTGGAAAACGACCGGCCGGCCGTAGCGCCGGCAGAGGTCTGACCAGCGCGCCGTGTAGGGGATGTCCTGCCCGACCCGAATGTAGGCCCAGCTGCCGGAAAGCGCGTTGATGAAATACTCCGAACTGCCGGCGCGGCTCACGCTGCGCTCCTGCACGTGCACATCCACTCCGTCCCGGCCGCGCGGCCTGCGGCCGGTTGACACCGACCAGTTGTCGCCCGAGACCTGGCCCCCACCTGAGACGGAGCGCTGCTCCTGCTGGCCGCTTTCCTGGAAGCGCACGCGCACCGTCGCCTGCCGCACCGGCCGGTCGATCACGGCCAGGGATTGCAGGATTCGGGCGATGGCCTCCTCGCTGTCCACGATGATCAGCGTGTAGCTGCGCTCGTCCGCCGAGATCTTGCCGTCGGGCGACAGCATGGGGCGGACGATCTGCAGCACCTCGTCGGGGCTGCGGTAGCGCAGCGTGACCACCTCGACCGCCGCCTGCGCCCCCCCGTAAGAAAGCAGCGTCAGGACAAGCACCCATAGCGCCAGCCGAGCGAGCCGTTTACGTTGTGGGGTAGAAGCGGTTTCATAACCTCGGATCACACCTGAGGGCAAGGCGCCGACCGATTCGAAAGCGCAGCAACCACACCAGGTTGTGAGCATTTCGAGAGGTCTGCAACGCCGCCATCGGGGGTCAGACGGGGTTATGAAACCACTTATAGTCTGATGCATGGGATCCGTCCACCTGTTACATCAACCTGCGGGTTAAGATCACAACACCTTCGCCTTGCGCAGGAAGCCTTCCACATCCTGCCAGAAAACCTCCCAATCCGGCGGGCAGTCGTTGTGGCCGGCATCGTAGGCGATCATTTTCCCGTTCCGAGCGGCGGCATGCAGGGCGTTGCCGTGGCCGAAAGGGATCACCTCGTCGAAGCGGCCGTGGATGACAAGCACCGGCCCGCCGTAGTCCCGCACCACCGCGAGGTTGTCGAACGGGTCGCGGATCAGGAAAGACGGCGCCAGGTAGCGGATCGCAAACGACCGCACGCTCGTAAAGCTCGACATGAGGATCAGCGCCGCCGCCGGCCGCTTGGCGGCGAGGTCGCACACCGCGCCGCCGCCCAGGGAACGCCCGAAAAAAACAATGCGGGTGGGGTCGACATCCGGGCGCACCGCCAGTTGATCGTAGGCCCGGGTGAAGGTTTCCGATATGCTCTCCTGGGAGGGGCTTCCGGCCGACCGGCCGTAGCCCGGGTATTCCACCAGCAGCAGGCCCACTCCCATCGCGGGGAACCGCTTGAGCGCCTCCGGCCAGAAATCGATCAACTCGCCGTTGCCGTGTCCAAAAATGACCGCCGGCACCGGCGCGCCCGCCGCACCGGCGGGAGGTGGAAGATACCAGGCTTCAACCTTGCCGAAGCTCGTCTCCAGCCACGCCGGCTCGATTCCGGCGCTGAGATCCCTCGGTGCAGGGCCCGGGATCATGTAGCGCGGGAAGATCACCTGCCGCTGCACGAAAAAAAGCAGACCGCAGTAAGCGGCATATATCAAGATGGCACTTCCAATGAGCTTGAGCAACGCGTTCACCCCTGCGACGGCAAACTGCTTCGGGGACTGAAGAAAAGATCTGCGGATTTGGTCTTCTTATCCTCACCGGCCTGGAAGCCATCCCCTTCTGCTACGAGGATGGCGATGACGCACTTGATCCCGCAGATGGTGCCCTCCGTCAAATGACCGCCCATGGTGACCACCGTTTCGTCTTGAACGGTCGAGGCCGCAAAATGCGCATGGACTTCCACACCACCGCCGGCGTTGGGGGCGATCCAGCCGGTCAACGACACCAACTCCATGGGGGCGTTGACTTCAAGATAGAGGCGATCTTCGTCGGTTACCGGGAATTTTTTCGGAAAGGCCTTCAGGTTGCGGAAAACTGCCCTTTTGAGAGCCCCCAACCCTGAGACGAAAACACCGGCGCTGATCCCTTCTTCAGAAATTGCCTCCGAAATTGCCTGAAGAAGGTCCGCCCCCGGTTTGATCCTGAATTGAAAAAGCCTCTGGATTTGTGCAACACCGCTGCCCTCGATCGAACTCAAAGCGCTTCTCCTCTCAATAACCGAATTCGCAACGTGGTTCACGCGTATTCGTTTGACATCGCACCGGCGTCCTACGCGCAAGCGTGCCTGGATGGATCGTGGCGCCGGGTTCGACATTTCCGGCAATATCGGCAATCTTTAGATGGCTTACACCGAAAGATACCGTGACTGCAGAGTGCTTGAAAGCGCTGAGCAAGCCACCACTCAGCTTTCTTTTCTTATAATTAACGGATTCGACCAATGCAAGTCTATTGTTCCAGATGTCAAAAGCCACCATCGACATAAAGGTAAAATGATGAGATGCTCCTTAATAAACTGATCCGGACACAAAACGCATAACCGGCCTGTCCCCTACTTCGGTTCAACCTCGGTCGCGCCTGGGCCTCGCCGCACACGTAGTCCACCATCGGATGCAAAGCCGACGATGGAGGAAATGGTATGGGAACGTCGGATACGTTCGACTTCGATTACATCATCATCGGTTCGGGTTTCGGGGGAAGCGTTTCAGCCCTGCGCCTTTCCGAGAAAGGGTATACCGTCGCCGTTCTGGAAAAGGGCAAGCGCTGGCAGAAGCAGGATTTCCCGAAGACCAACTGGAACACGCGCAAGTACCTGTGGCTGCCGCAGCTGGGCTGCTACGGTTACCAGATGCTCACCTTCTTCAAGCACGTGGTGGTCCTGCACGGCGGCGGCGTGGGCGGCGGGAGTCTGGTCTATGCCAATCAATTGCTCGTCCCCCCGGATGACGTTTTCAGCCGCCCGGAATGGGGTATCGCCGACTGCCAAGAGACCTTGAAGCCCCACTACACGGAGGCCCGGCGCATGCTGGGGGCCAACCCCAGCCCGCAGATCGGCCGGGCGGACCAATGCCTGCGCGAGGTCGGGCGCGACCTGCGAGGCCAAGACACCTTCCACAAAAACGACGTGGGCATCTTCTTCGGCACTCCCGACAAGACCGTGCCGGATCCTTATTTCAGCGGCCGCGGGCCGGAACGCACCGGCTGTACCTTCTGCGGGTCCTGCATGGTCGGCTGCCCGGTGGGAGCAAAGAACACCCTCGACAAAAACTACCTCTACCTGGCCGAGGGCAACGGCGTAAGGGTCATCGCGGAAACGGAGGCCACCGGGGTGCGTCCCTGGAACGAGGGCTATGAAGTGTTCGCGCGCAGATCCACGGGCCTGCGCCACCCCGCACGCTCTTACCGGGCGAGAGGCGTCGTCCTGAGCGGCGGGGCGCTGGGAACGGTGAAGCTGCTGATGAAATGCCGCCGCACCGGCATGCTGCCCGGCCTGTCGCCGCAGCTGGGAAACTACGTGCGTACGAACTCGGAATCCCTTCTGGGGGTCATGTCCAAAGACAAGGGCGCGGACTGGAACGACCAGATCGCCATCACTTCCGGCATCTATGCCGATGCAACGACCCACGTCGAGATGGTGCGCTACAACAAAGGCTCGGACGTCTTGCTGAACCTGTTGACACTCTTGACCGACGGCGGCGGCGCGGTCCCGCGCGGGGTGCGCTACCTCGGCCACATCGTGCGGCAGCCGCATCGGTTTATCAGGCTGCTGTGGCCCCTGGGCAAGGCGGCCACGACCACGGTGGTGCTGGTCATGCAGACCGACGAAAACCACCTCAGGCTGGAATACCGGCCCCGGTGGTGGCGACTGGGAGGCGTCAGTCTGAACTCGACCATTCCGCCGGGACAAAATCGCGCCCCGGCCTATATCCCCATCGCCAATGAGGTCACGCGGCGCCTGGCCGAGAAAATGGACGGCATCCCCTTGAGCTTTATCGGCGAGGCTCTGTTCAACGCCTCCTCCACCGCGCACATTCTGGGCGGCTGCTGCATGGGACCGACGCCGGACAAGGGTGTTGTCGGAATCAACGGGGAGGTCTTCGGCTATCCCAACCTGTTCGTCGCCGACGGCTCGGTGGTCCCGGCCAACCTGGGTGTGAACCCCAGCCTGACCATCACCGCCCTTTCCGAATTCATCATGTCGCAACGACCTGCCAGATAATCCGGGAAACAGCGAGTGCGTTTGACGCGAGCATGGTCAGACGGTGGTGTAACTATTTTTCCGCTTTTTCCTGCATCAGACGAAAGATTTTGAAAGTGTATTCCGAATGGGGAAGTGGTCTTTCTTTTGGCAACCCCTTTAATGAGTGACCCCTTCTGCTCCAATCTTCGAGGATCCGTTCTTAATCGGTTTTGGGTGGTGCGGTACAGACTTGCTCGTAAGGATAGCGCTGCTTCAATAGACCGTTGTATTCGAAGATATCCAGTGTTTTTTCATAGGCCGCACGCGTAATTTCCACGTGCGGCGTCCAACAGCCAAGCCGTTGATACGTTGCGATGCAATCGGCGAGGACGTCTTCATCGATATTGGGGAAATACTGCTTCTCCGCCTTGGCAATCTTGGTGGCTGGCGACTCTTTTATGTAGACCCGGGTTTTCTGGTAGGCCCGCATGAACGCCTTTGCCATATCTGTTTCAAGCCAGTCACGGGTCGCCGCCAGGCTGGAGAAACCGCATGGTCCGATCTGTTTGCCAACTTGCGCCACAACATATCCGATGCCATCGGCTTCCAGTTGCTGCGGGAACGGGCCCTGCTGCTGAACATACCGCCCTTGCCCCATAACGCGTTTTGTATAGCAGTCCACATCCGAGTCGCTTCTATTTATCGAGTGTGACAAGAACCGAAAAGGGTTAATTTTCAATCGAGACCTAATTTTCAGGTCTTTTTTATAAATCCCGTCAAGCAATAATTGTGCGGGCCTTGGGTTAACACCTCGACAACCGTACCATGATTGCCACACTGGCTATAGCGCTATACAACAGTTTTTACATAAGTTAATTGCTACATAGTAAGCTTACACACACTTATACAATTATCTAATTTTTGCATATCTAATTGTAATCGCTTACATATTAAACATATCGGAATAAAATAAAGATTGACTTTTTTTGTATCTCAAAAGAAAATTGAATCAGAGGTGACTAAAACCCAAACGGATAGGAGGGCAAAAATGAGAATGGCGAAACCGATTCCTTCGTGTCTGCTGATTGTTGTTGCGGTGGCGTTGTTTATTTCGGGTTGCAGCGATTCGGGTGGTAGTGATTTTTCTAGCCTCAGCGGTACATGGCAAAACCCATCTACGAAGCAAAAAATTTCTATTGATTTTAGCAACAATAAAACCACAATCACCATCGGTGAGACAATTTTATCGGTCACGATTAAACCGCTCACATCGGATAGCTATACTGTGCATGTTTCAGACAAGGGTTTGGGGGAGAAGGAGTGGAAACTTTCCAGAGTGCGGGACGCCAATGGAAAATCGTTCACGCTGAATTTCGAGCGCGACGGCGCGACAGAAAATTTAGAGCGCGTAAAGATCTAATCCTCCAAGTTCTTGACATACCTTGAACCAACATCAAAGGCCGAGCCGATAAGCCCGGTCCCTTTTGCATTGTACATTTGCCATTAAGCTAAAATTTTATGCCCCGCCCAAAATTTCAGATTCTCACGAGCTATCTATCACAGTAAAACTGATGTGCCTGAGTCGGTGATATTAACAGCATAACAACGGCCTCCCAATCTCGCGGGAGGCCGTTTGAGTTTTTGCCCTTACCAGTCTACCAAATAAACCCCTGACAAACGCCATTGGAGGCCGTTTACGGGCTCAATACGCTGTATGCTAAGTTGAGGTTACGGGTTAAGCGGTGGCGTGAACTTTTAGAAAGGTCGGAAGCCGCTTCGCCAGCATAGTCTTGCCCGAGCCGGGCGGACCGACCATGATGAAGTTGTGCCCGCCGGCTGCCTCGATCTCGAGCGCCCGCTTGGCGTGCTCCTGCCCGCAGACTTCGGCATAGTCCGAAAACCCCTCGCGCGGCTGCCTCGCCTACTTGCGCACGGCCGCGGCGGCTTCCATTAGGGCTTCGGCAAAGGTCGGGTGGCCGTGGACAGTGCGGGCGATGTCTTCGGCGCTGGCACCGAACTCGAGCGCCAGCACGGCCTCGGCAATCATCTCGGCTGCGCGGGCGCCGATGATGTGCACGCCCAGGATGCGGTCGGTCACCTTGTGGGCGATGAGCTTGACGAAGCCCTCGGTATCGCCCAGGCAGCGGGCGCGGCCGGCGCCGGCAAACGGGTAGGCGCCCGTGGCGTAGGGGATGCCGCGCTGCTTGACCTGCTCCTCGCTCAGGCCCACGCTGGCCACCTCGGGGGCGGTGTAGACGATGGAGGGGATGGCGTCGTAGTTCACTTCGCCGGGCTTGCCGGCGATGATCTCGGCGGCCGCCCTGCCCTCGGCCGAGGCCTTGTGGGCGAGCATGGGGCCGGGGACGAGGTCGCCGATGGCGTAAATGCCGGGCGCACTCGTGCGCAGCGCGCCGTCCACCCGGATAAAACCGGTCTTCGGATCGGTGGCGACGCCGGCCGCCTCCAGGTTCAGCTCTTGCGTAAGCGGGCGGCGGCCCACGCTCACCAGGAGCTTGTCGAACTCCAGGGTTTCGGATTTGCCGTCGGATTCGATCGCGACGGTGGCCTTGCCGCCCGCGACCGCGGCGCTCTTGACCTGGGTTCCCAATCGGAAGGTGAAGCCCTGCTTCTTCAACAGGCTCTGCAGCCGGCGCCGGACCTGGCCGTCCATGGCGGGGGCGATCTCCGGGAGCATCTCGATCACGGTGACCTGGGCGCCGAGGCGCATCCAGACCGAGCCGAGCTCGAGGCCGATGTAGCCGCCGCCGACGATGCCCAGCCGGCCCGGGACCGCGTCGAGCGTAAGGGCCTCGGTCGAGCTCAGGATGGTCTTGCCGTCGAAGGCGAGGCCGGCCGGTGCGAACGGCGCGCTGCCGGTCGCGAGAATAATGTTCTCTGCCTCGAGCGTTTCCGTCTTGCCGCCGGAGTCGACCGCAACGCGGTTTTTGCCCGCCAGCCTGGCCGTGCCCGGGACGATCACGACCTTGTGGTTTTCAAGGAGCTTTTTCACATTGTCCGTGAGCTCCTTGACCACCTGCTCCTTGCGGGCCATCATCTTGGAGACGTCCATATCGATAGCGCCGGTTGTAATCCCGTGGCCCGCCAGCTGGGTCTTGGCCAGGTGGAAGTACTCGCTCGAGTCCAGGAGCGCCTTGCTCGGGATGCAGCCGACGTTCAGGCACACCCCGCCGAGGCGCGGCCGTTTTTCGACGCAGGCCGTCTTCAGGCCGAGCTGGGCCGCGCGCGCGGCGGCCACATAGCCCCCGGGGCCGCTTCCAATGATCACCAGGTCGTAGCGGTTGGCCATCGTCAGATCTCCATCATGATGCGTTCGGGGTTCTCGATGCACTCCTTGATGTGCTTGAGGAAGGTCACCGCCTCGCGGCCGTCCACGATGCGGTGATCGTAGCTCAGGGCCACGTACATCACCGGCCGGATCACGACCTGGTCGTTGACCGCGACAGGCCGCTTGTCCACGCGGTGCATGCCGAGGATGCCGCTCTGGGGCGTGTTCAAAATGGGGGTGCTCAGGAGCGAGCCGAAGACACCGCCGTTGGTGATGGTGAACGTGCCGCCCTCGAGGTCGGCGAGCGCCAGCTTGTTTTCCTTGATCTTGGCCACGAACCCGTTGATGGCCTGCTCGAGCTGGGCGAAGCTCAGGCGGTCCACGTGGCGGATGACCGGCACCACGAGCCCCTTTTCGGAGCCGACCGCCACCCCGACGTGGTAGTAGTGGTGATAGACGATGTCCTGGCCGTCGATGTAGGCATTGATCGCCGGGATGGCTTTCAGGGCCTCCACACTCGCCTTGATGAAGAAGGACATGAAGCCGAGCGAGACCCCGTACTTCTTCTGGAACGACTCCTTGTAGCGCTGGCGCAGTTCGATCACCGCGCTCATGTCCACGTCGTTGAAGGTGGTGAGCATGGCCGTGTTCTGGCGCGCCTTGAGCAGGCGCTCGGCGATGCGCTTGCGGATGGGGCTCATGGGGGTGCGGGTGACCTCCTCCGCGGGGCCATCGCAGGGCGGGCAGACCGCCTCGGCGGCCGCCGCGGCCGGGGCGGGTGCTGCCTTGGTCTGCTCGATGTGCAGCAGCACGTCGCCCTTGGTGATGCGGCCGCCGGGGCCGGTGCCTTGAATTCGGCTCACATCGAGGCGGTGTTCGCCCACCAGCCGCCGAACCGATGGCGGCAGATTTTCCAGCTCTCCACGGGTCTCGGTTGCCGCCGCAGGCTGCGTTTTGGGAACCGGGGGTGCTGTCGTGGAAGGCGCCGTGGGTGGTTTTTCCGCCACCGGCGGTTCAGGCTCGGGCGCTTTGTGATTTTTTTTCGCTTCCGCCGCAGGCGCTTCAGTTTCGGCGGCGACCGCCGAAACTGTGTCGATGGTTCCCACCACCGCGCCGACCTTGACCGTGCTTCCGCCCGGCACAGCGATGTGCAATTTGCCGGCGGCCTCGGCGGTCGCCTCCAGGGTCACCTTGTCGGTTTCGAGCTCGAAAAGCGCCTCGTCCTTGCGAACCGCATCCGCCTCCTGCTTGAACCACTGGGTCAGCAGGGCCTCGGTGACCGACTCGCCGACGCTGGGAACCTTGATCTCAATCGTGGCCATGCGTTTTCCTTTCCGGAATGCTGCAGTCCATCAGAGACTCTCCGCGCCCTGACGCGCCTGCGGTGAACTTGCTGCCTCAACCCTTCTTCGGCCCAACGGCCCGGTCGATGATCTCGGCCTGGTCGCGGCGGTAGATGTGCGGGAAGCCGGTCGCCGGGGTCGAGGCTTCCTTGCGGCCGATGTAGGTGAACGGTTTGCCGGTGAAGGCCTCCAGCCGCGGCCGCACGAAGCTCCAGCCCCCCATGTTCTCCGGCTCATCCTGCACCCAGGCCCAGCGCTGCGCCTGCTTGTAGCGTGCGAGCACGAGTTTCAAATGCGGCTGGGGAAAGGGGTAGAGCTGCTCGAGGCGCAGGATGGCCAGATCGGCCCGCTTCAGGTCGCGGCGGCGCTGGAGAAGCTCGTAATAGATCTTGCCGCTGCAGAAAATCATCGCGGCGGCGGACGTGTCGGCCTCGGGGTCGTCCATGACACCCCGGAAGCTTCCCGTGCTCAGCTGCTCGACGGCGGAGACCGCCAGCGGGTTCCGTAGAAGGCTTTTCGGCGTCATGACGATGAGCGGTTTGCGAAAACCCGCATGGGCCTGCCGCCGCAGCATATGGAAGTACTGGGCGGGGGTGCTGGGCTGGCACACCTGAATGTTTTCGCCGGCGCAAAGCTGCAGGAAACGCTCGAGGCGGGCGCTGGAGTGCTCCGGCCCCAAGCCCTCCATGCCGTGCGGCAGCAGCAGGGTCAGGCCGCTCAGGCGCTGCCACTTGCTCTCGCCGCTCGTGATGAAAAGGTCGATCACGCTCTGGGCGTTGTTGACGAAGTCCCCGAACTGGGCCTCCCAGAGCACGAGGCCCTCCGGTCGGGCCAGGGAGTAGCCGTACTCGAAGCCGAGCACCCCGACCTCGGACAGCGGACTGTTGCAGACGGAAAACAGCGCCTGGCCTTCGCCCAGGGCATTGAGCGGGGTGAAGACCTGGCCGCTGCCGGTGTCCACCAGCTCGCTGTGGCGCTGGCTGAAGGTGCCGCGGCCGCTGTCCTGGCCGCTCAGGCGCACGGGGCGGCCTTCGGCGAGCAGGCCGGCGAAGGCGAGTGCTTCGGCGTTGGCCCAGTCGATGCCCTGGCCCTTCTCGACGGATTCGCGGCGTCTGGTCAAAAGCTTCGCCAGCTTGGGGTTCACCTGGAACCCCTCGGGTACGCGGTTGAGGCTGCGGGCGAGCGCTACCAGCTTTTCCCGGGGGATTCCGGTTTCCAGCGTAACGGGCGAATAGGACCCGCTGTAAGCGCTCCAGTTATCGTAGAAGCGGTGCTCCGGGAAAACGCACACGCTGCCGTGGATGGCATCGTAGTCGGCCGTCAGGCGGCTGCGGTAGTCGCCGGCGATGCGCTCGATCTCGGGTTGGCCGACGACACCCCGGTCGATGAGATCACCGGCGTAGATCCGGTCCAGGGAGGGCCGCTCGCGGATGCGCTCGTACATCAGCGGCTGTGTGAAATAGGGTTCGTCGCCCTCGTTGTGGCCGTAGCGGCGGAAGCAGACGAGGTCGATCACCACGTCCTTGCCGAACTCCCAGCGGTACTCGGCGGCCAGCCGTGCGGCGTGCACCACGGCCTCGGGGTTTTCGCCGTGCACGTGCAAGACCGGCACCATGAGCATCTTGGCAACGTCCGTGGAATAGCGCGTGGAGCGCGCGTTCTCGGGCAGTGTCGTGTAGCCGATCTGGTTGTTGATGACGATGTGGATGGTCCCGCCGGTCCGGTAGCCGTCGAGCTGGGACATGTTCAGGGTTTCGGCCACCACCCCCTGGCCGGCGAAGGCCGCATCGCCGTGGATCAAAATCGGCAGGACCTGTTTGTCGGCCCCGCTGCCGGCAAGCTCCTGGCGGGCGCGGGCAAAACCCTCCACCACCGGGTTGACGGCCTCGAGGTGGCTCGGGTTGTTCATCAAAAACAGGCGCACATCGCTCCCGTCCGCGGTCCGAATGTCACCCAGATAGCCGTTGTGGTATTTGACGTCCCCGGCACCGACGAGGTTCTCCGGGTCGTAGCAGTTTTCAAATTCGCTGAAGATGTCCGTGAACGGCTTGCCGATGACGTTGGCCTGGACATTGAGCCGGCCGCGGTGGGCCATGCCGAGGATGATCTCACGGCAGCCCGAATGGGCCGCCTGCTCCACGAGGACATCCAGGGCCGGAATGAGGGCATCCCCGCCCTCCAGGGAAAAGCGCGTCACGCCGACGTACTTCGTGTTCAGGAACTGCTCGAACACGCTGCTCTGGATGAGTTTTTCCAGGATGCGGCGCTGCGCGGCCGGATCGAAGGTCGGCTGGTTGCGCACGGGCTCCATGCGGTCGATCAGCCAGCGGCGTTCGCCGGGGTCCTGCAGGTGCATGAACTCCACCCCGATCGAACGGCAGTACGTCTGACGGAAGCCCGCCAGGATGTCCCGCAGCGGGGCTTTCAGGTTCTCGGCACTGTCGGGAACGAAAAACGTGTGATCGAGGTCCGATAGGGAAAGCCCGAAGGCGTCCAGGCTGAGCAAGGGGTGCTCGGTGGGGCAGGCCTCCAGGGGGTCGAGGCAGGCGAGCAGGTGCCCGATTTCGCGGTAGCGAAAGACCAGAGCGTTAACGCGCGCCTGGCGCAACACCTGGTCCGCGTCGGCGGTACCGGCCGCCGGCAGCCGGCCGGCGGCGGCAAGCTCAAAGCCTTCGAAGAAAAAACGCCAGTCTGAGGGGACGGAGGCCGGGTCGGCCGTCCACCGGGCGTATTGCTCTTCGATGAAATCAAGGTTCAGGGTGGTGAAGGAGTTCATGGCGGGATCGCTCCTTGGAAGCGTTTCAGGCAGATCGACCGTGTTGCGGATAATAAGAAAAAGGCCGGGGAGTGTCAAACCTTAATCGGCGGAGTTGTCTGCGCCGCTAACATTAAAGGTCGCATATTTGTATTGACGCGAGCACCCCCTCACCCGGCCCTCTCCCCCAGGATTGGGGGAGAGGGCCGGGTGAGGGGGCCGCTCTCAGTCGATACTATTTCCCAACGATTAATAATTTTGCGGTCAACCGAATTTCATAGTAAGATTATCTATTAGGGGGCGAACCCATGTTGTCTTTGGGCATGATCCGGGGAGAGAGGCCTTATGGCTGAAAGAAGTGTCGGCAAACCCGGCGGCGAGTCACGGGAACTCATCATGGAAATGGCGCAGACCCTGCTTGCCGTCATCGAGGAAAAGGACCCCCACCTGCGGCAGCATTGCGAGCGGGTGGCCAACACCTGCGCGCACTTTTGTGAAAAATTCAACATTCTGCCGCCCAAGGATATCGACGCAGTCTACTTTGCCGCGCTCTTGCACGATCTCGGCCTGATCTTCGGCCCGTTCGAGCTATCCCCCAGCTCGGAGGATTTGAACACGGAGGGGCAGGCCGCGCTCAAAGCGCACCCCGGCCTGGCTGAAAAACTCTTGTCCCACCTCAGCCTGGTCAGCAAGTCCCTGCCGATCATCCGCCACCACCACGAAGCCTGGGACGGCAGCGGATACCCCGACCGGAAGAAAGGCGAGGAGATCCCCCTGGGTGCGAGGCTGGTCGCGCTCTTCGACCGCTTCGACTGGCTGACATCCCCCCGGTTCCCGCGCCAGGGCGTCGACAACATGACCGCCTTGGAGGAGATCATCCAGCTTTCGGGAAAGGCGTTCGACGGAACGCTGGTGGACCAGTTCGCACAGTTCATCGAATCCACCGCCGGCGTCTCCGCGGAGTACATGCAAAGCAAGAAGAAGGAGACCGTCAACATCAAGGAGGTCTTTGCAACGATCCTGCAGAAATTTGCGAGCGGCAAGATCGTCCCGCCGGTGATGCCCCAGGTGGTCCAGAACCTCCAGGACGTCATCAACAAGCCGAACGCCACGGCCGACATGCTTTCGGCGGTGATCGAGCGCGAGCCCGTTATCTCCCTGCGCCTGGTTTCCATCTCCAACAGCCCGGTCTATCGGGGGATGAAGGAGATCCGCACCATCCGGGAGGCCATCCCGCGCCTCGGCCTCAAGGAAACCATGAATGTCGTCATGGCCATTGCCCACAAGAGCATGTACGAAACCAAGAACCCCCACTATCGACTGCTGATGGACAAACTCTGGGG
>DATITS010000140.1:0-20536 GCA_035467535.1 Desulfobacterales bacterium | reverse complement strand
GGCTTCGTCCGAGGCGCGCTCGCCCAGCAGAAGCTCGGCGGGGTCCCCGGGGGTGAGGTGGAGCATGAAGAAAATAATGATGGACACCCCCAGGAGGGTCGGGATGAGGATCAGGACTCTGCGGAGGATGTAAGCGGCCATGGGGGCAAAAAAGGGTTCGAGGGTTCAAGGGTTCGAGGGGTTCAAGGGGAAGTAAAAAGAAACGACGGTGCGTTTCACTTGACCCCTTGGCCCCTCGACCCCTGGACCCCTTCAGTTCATTTTTCCAGCCACACGTTCTTCAGGCGGATCGAGGCCGTGGGGTGGAGCTTGAAGTCCTGTACGTTTTTCAGCAGCGGCCAGGTCTGGGTGCTGTGCGCGACCGGGATTACGGGCATCTCGTCGTACATGAGCTGCTGGGCCTTCTTGTAGATCTCGGCCCGCTTGGCCTGGTCGGTGGTCTGTCGGCCCTGCTCCATCAGGCTGTGATACTCCGCGTTGTGCCACTGGGTGCGGACGGCGCTGGAGGCCATGCCGTCGTAGAGCACCGCCAGGAAGTTGTCCGGGTCGCCGTTGTCGCCGGTCCAGCCGAGCTGGAAGAGGTCCATGTCCGGCGGCTGCTCGCGCTGCCGCTTGAGGTAGGTGCCCCACTCGTAGCTGACGATCCGGGCCCGGATGCCGACCTTGCCGAGGTCTGCCGCCATGGCCACCCCCACCTTCAACCCCTCGGGGTTGTACGGCCGGGCCACGGGCATGCACCACAGGGTGATTTCATCAAGCCCCTTGCCTTCCGGGAAACCGGCCTCGGCCAGCAGGGCCTTGGCCTTGTCGACGCTGTACTCGACCTGCGGCACGGCGTCGTTGTAACCCCACATGATGGGCGGGATGTGGTTCTTGGCGAGCTGGCCCTGGCCCTGGTAGATGTTGTCCACGATGGCCTTGCGGTTGATGGCCTGGGAGACGGCCTTGCGCAGCTTGGTGTTGCTCTTCCATGGCTCCTTGGTGTGGTTGAAGCTGAGATAGCCGATGTTCATGCCCGGCTGGGAGATGATTTTCATGCCCGGGTCTTTCTTTGCCAGCGGGATGTCGGCGGCGTTCGGGAACTGGCAGATGTGGATGTTGCCGGTCTTCAGTTCGAGGAAGCGCACCGAGTTTTCAGGAATGGCGCGGAAGACCGCCTTGTCGAGATAGGGCCCGGCCTTCTTGTCCCAGTACTCGGTATTCTTCTCGAGCAGGATCTGGTCGTCTTTGACCCACTTCACGAACTTGAAGGGGCCGGTGCCCACGGGGTTGCGTACGAACTCCTTGGGGTTCTTCAGGAAGGCCGTGGGGCTGATGATGTCCGCGAAGTCCATGCCCAGGTTGGCCAGGAAGGGTGCGTCCACGCGTTTCAGCTTGAAGACCACGGTGTGCTCATCCGTCGCTTCGATGGAGTCAACGGTTTTGTCCATTTCCATCGACACCCAGTATTCGGGCGGGCGTTCCTGAGGCGGGATCTCCCAGGCCTTGCCCGCGAACTTGAGGTTGCGCTCCTTCATCTGGCGGCCCAGGGAGAAGACCACCGCGTCGGCGTTGAAAGGGGTGCCGTCGTGAAACTTGACGCCCTTGCGCAGTTTGAACGTGTAGGTCTTGCCGTCGGGGGCGATGGTCCAGGACTCGGCCAGGCCCGGCTCCAGGGCGGTGGACTCGTCCTGGTAGGCGACCAGGGCTTCGAGGACGTTGTCGCAGATCATGAAGGAGTTGCCGTCCGTCTCGTAGGCCGGGTCGAGGCCGACGCTGTCGCCGCCGCGGCCGAAGATCAGAGTCCCCCCGGGTTTGGGTGCCGCCAGGACCGCCCCGGCGCACACCAGCGCCATTACCGTCAGACACAACAGAATCTTTTTCAGCATGCGTCCTCCTTTGGGTTAGGGGTGGAAAGGTATACTCGCCGCTGCTTCAAATCGATGGGGCACACGTCCGGCTCAGCGGCATCTTGCCGCGCCAAGAGGCCAATAGGCCACAGGGCCGATGCCGGATCGGCTGAAATTTCGTCTTTGCTTACTATACCCCGGCGGGGGTTGTCAAAGCCGTCTCCCGGAAGAACTCGTCCAGGATGCGGTGCACCTCGAGCAGGCTGTCGAGGTTGACGTGCTCCTCCGGAGAGTGGGCGCTGTTGTCGCCGTCGGCCCCCCAGACGATTCCTGGGATGCCGAACTCCGAGAGGAAGCGCGCATCGCTCGCCCCGTGCTCGCAGCCGACCTCGGGCCGGCCGGCGATCTCGATCAGCCGCGCAAGCTGCGGCGTATCCCCGCTCTGGAAAATCGGTTCCCTTTCGACCACCTCGACCTCGCCCCGGATGTCCCGGCGAATGGCTGCAACCACCGCGTCCATGTCGTCGTTTTCGGTGTAGCGGATATCGAAGAGCGCCTCGGCGTAGTCGGGCACCTGGTTGACGGCCTTGCCCGCCTGGATGCGGCTGAAGTTGAGAGTGCGGTGCCAGTGGTCTGTTGCTGCGGCCGCGAAGTGCGCCTTGAGTGCGAAATAATCGGCGATGAGCGCTTCGATGGCGTTCTCCCCCAGCCAGGGCCTTGCGGCGTGGGCGGTCTTGCCCCGCGCGATGAGCTTCAAGCGCACAATCCCCTTTTCCTTCACCACGAGCTTGTTGCGGTTGCCGCCGTCGAGGGCGATGGCGAAGTCGGATCGGAGCTGGGCGAGAGCCGCCCGGGCGCCGTTTTTGCCCCCGATCTCCTCGTCGCCGGAGATCAGGATGCCGAAGGGTAGGTCGGCCTGGGTCTTCCCACCCGCCCGCAAGCGCTCGATCCACTCCGCCAGCAGCACGAGCGACAGCGCGGCGGCGTACTTGTCGTCGATGCTGCCCCGGCCGAAGAGCCGCCCGTTTTCCACCCGCGGCTCGAACAGCGCATCGGGCGCATCCACCACGTCGATGTGGGACATGAGCAGCACCGGCGCGGTGCCGTCCGGCCTCAGGACCAGCAGGGTCGGGACCCCGCTCTGGTCGAAGCGGCGGAAGCCGATGCCGTGGCGCGACAGGTAGTCCTCCATGAACGCCATGCACTTCTGGATCTCCTCGGGGCGGGAGTGCATGGACTTGAAGCGGATGAGGTCCTGGGTCAGCTCAGCGACAGGGTGCATGGTTGCGTGTTCCTTCTTGGCATGGCAAGAGATGAATGGGGTGGCCGCGTAAACCCGGCCCAGGGGTGTCAGGCTTCTTTAATAAACGTCTCCACCAGAGCTTTCTGGTCGTCTGTGGTCATCACGCCCGGCAGCCGCCCCAAGGCGGCCTCGACGGCCCGGTCGATCAGCTCCGCCTTGAGCCGATCGCGGGCTTCGACGATCTGGTGATCGATTCTCAACCGGGTCTGCTCCAGCATGATCCGGCTTTCGCTCCGAGCCGATTCGATGATTTCGCTGCGTTGCCGCTCGCCTTCCTGGATGAGTCTCTCCTTCAACGATTGCAACCGCTCGCGCCTGTTTTCAACGGCCGAGATCATCTCCTGGACTTTCGCATCCGTCCGGCGCTTGCTTTCCTCGACCCGTTCGATCTCCTCGGCGGTTCGTTTGGCCTCTCCTCTTAAAAAAGCGATCAGGGGTGCGCGGCCATACTTCACCAGCAGAAAGGCGAGGATCCCGAAATTGAGCCACAGCATCACCTCGTCGTAGGTGGAGCGCCACGTGCTCCCGCCTTCGTCGGCCCAGCACGATCCGGCCATCAGGTGGAGTCCGCCGATCAGGATGATCGCGACGGCCGGCAGACGCAGCGTTGCAAGCAGGAGCCTCACGGTTGCACCCCCCGACCGAGGATTTTTTCCATGATCATCACTATCAGCGGTTCGGTCTCATTCGCCAGCTGCTCCCTGGCGGCCCCGATTCGTCCTCGGATCTCTTCCGTGGCGTTGCGCTGCTGCGTTGCGATCTCCTCGCGCGCCTGCCCGAGAAGCACCTGAGCCTCCTCTTTTGCGGACGACTCCCGCTGTTCGGATTCCAGGAAGGCCTCCGCTTTCAGGGATTTTTCCTCCTTCGCCAGCGCGGCGGAGATCTCGTTCAGCTTTTTCTCCTGGAGCACCATCTCATGCTGCAGCTGTTTGATGTGCACGCTGCGATCCTCCATGGTGCGGCGCAGCGGCTTGAACATGATGCGCGTGATGACGACCAGGAAGATCAAAAACGACATCACCTGCACGAGCATGGTGGCATTGATGCTCACCAGCTCCGTCTGGCTGACGATTTCCATCGGAGCGCTCCTCGGCTAGACGACGAACAACAGCAGCAGGGCGATGACCAGCGAATAAATGCCGGTGGATTCGGCCACCGCCTGGCCCACCAGCATCGTCCGCGTGATGAGGCCGGCTTCCCGGGGGTTGTGGCCGATCGCCTCGCAGGCCTTGGCGGCCGTGATGCCTTCACCGACACCGGGGCCGATGGCGCCGAAACCCATCGCGATTCCCGCCCCCAAAAAGGCAGCGGCTTTTACCAGATCTGCACCTTCGATTGCCATGACGTCCTCCGGATTAAGCGTGTTGATGTTTAAGGGTCAAGTGAAAAAAGCACACTGAGCAAAAACCTAAACAACGAATATGAGCACCAGTGAAATCACCAGTGCATAGATGCCCGTGGACTCCGCGACGGCCGCGCCGATCAGCATGGTGCGGATCAGATCGTTGGTTATCGTCGGGTTGCGGGGGATCCAGGCCACGGCGCTGCGGGCGGCCATGGCGACACCGATCCCCGGGCCGATGGCGCCGATTCCGACACAGATACCGGCAGAGAGCAGGCCCACGGTGGGCGCCAGTAGATCGGATGCCGGAAACGACTTGAAAATCAGGATGAAGCTGACCAGCAGACCGTAGATGGCGGTCGTCTGGGCGATCGCCTGGCCGAGCAGCATGGTGTTGGTGGCCGCCTTGGCCTGTTCCGGGTTGCGGGCCGCGCCTTCGCATCCGGCCTGGGCGACCAGGCCGCTTCCAAGGCCCGGGCCGATGGCCGCCAGCCCCGTGGCCAAACCGGCTCCCAGAATGGCAGCCCACGTGGGCGACGCGGGGCGTCCCGAAAAATTGGAGTAGAGCAGGATGAACGCGATGACCAGTGCGAAGGTGGAGGGCGTTTGGCAAACGGCCGCACCGATGATCATGTTGGTGTTGAGCCGGCCGGTCATGGCCGGCTGCCGGGCGATACCCGTGCAGGCGGCAGCGGCCGGGTAGCCCGCTCCGATGCCCGATCCCAGCGCTCCGAAGCCCATGCACAGGCCGGCGGCCAGCGGGGCAACGATCGAGACGGTCGAAACCGCGGAATGTTTGGTGAACAGCAGGACGAGGGAGACCACCAGAGTGAAAATGGAGGAGGATTCGGAGATGGCCTGCCCCACCAGCATGGTTTTGAAAATCTCCCCGGACAGCTCGGGTCGGCGGCCGACGGCCAAGGTGGCCTGGGAAGCGGTGAAGCCCTCGCCGATGGCCGCCCCGATGGCGCCGATCCCGATGCAGATGCCGGCTCCCGCATATGCGGCCATCGTGACGAGTAGATGAAGGTCGAGGTTCATTGTTTATTGCACCTGCACCGAAATGTAGACTAACGTCAGCATGGTGAACACGAACGCCTGCACCGTGCCCACGAACAGTCCGAAGAAAGCGTTCAAGAAGGGCGGCAGGATCATGTTGAACGACAGGTAAGAGACCACCAGGATGATGATGGACCCGCCCATGATGTTGCCGAACAGGCGGAACGAAATCGACACCACTTTGGCGATCTCTCCGATCAGGTTCAGCGGCAGCATGAAAAACATCGGGTCGATGTAGGCCCGGGCGTACTCCTTGAAGCCCTTGGCGCGGATGCCGGCATAATGTGCGATGAAAAACCCCATCAGCCCCAGGCTCAAGGGGGTGTTCAAATCCTTGGTGGGCTCGTGGAGGTGCGGAAGGATTCCCAGCCAGTTGGAGGCCAGCACGAACATGAACAGGGCGCAGGTGAGCGGGGCGTAGGTGCGGGCCAGTTTTTTGCCGAGCGCATCTTCGGTAAGCCCGTAAAAAATCGCGATCAGCATCTCGCCGATGACCTGCAGCGGCCCGGGAACGGTCTGCCGCCGCCGGGCCGCCAGGAACCCGAATGTCAACAAGGCGCCGATGACGATCCATGTCATCAGGATCGTTTCGAGATTGAACTCCAGATCGAATAGACCGAGGTGCACGATCAGCTGAGTTATTTTGCCGAGTTCTTCCATGGACCCTGCCCATTGACCCGTCAGGCGCTGCTGCCCGACGAAGAGGTGATCGAAGAGAGCACATGCTCAGTGAGGATGACCAACTGGACGAAGAACAACCCGATCGCCGCCGCCGCCGGGTGGAACAGGTGGTAGACGAGAGCAAGGATCATGGGGACGGCCATCAGGCTGTAACGCAGCAAGATCGACCCCAGCGAAAAGACGGCGGCCCGCCGCTGTGATTTTCCAATATGGTGAGGGATGGCTTCGGCCATCAGGATGAAATTGAGAATGCTGAAGAGGGTCCCGGCGATCAACCCCTTGCCCCAGGCCGGCAGTCCGCCGAGGATCAGGGCCGCACCGATGAAAATTGCGGAGACCATCGCCCGGGAGCAGTAGCGTTTCAGGGCTTCGCGGTGGGGAGCCATCAGAGGTCGTCCTCCTCGGTTCGGTCGCCCTTACTGGGCTCCAAAATTTCACGAATCTGGCGATAAACGGTCACCGCCCCTCCGATCACCCCGAGCACGGTGAAGATGGTTACGAAAATTCCGCGGGTCCCGATCCATCGATCCGCATAGAGCCCGACGAAGAAACAGAAGACGATGCAGCCGGCCATGGTCAGGCCGATCTGCATGAGGACCGACACGTTCTCCAGCCAGGGGCGATGTTTCTTGTAGTTGAACCGCATGCGGTCAGGGCCATCCCCGTTGGGTTCGATTCCGACGAGGATGATCAGGATTAGCCGGTCAGATCCAAACTGTCAAGTCCGGTTATTTACCCAATCATCTCATTCCGCTGCCGGTTTCGAGTGGTCCCAGGGCTTCAGTAGGTGGTTGATCATCTCGAACGCCTGCGGGCGAGAGACCCGGTTCATGTTCAACACCATGTGGTAAAGCGACGGGCTGTCAAAATCCTGTTTGCCCAGGCGGTGGTAGAGATTGTGGCGGCGCTTGTCTTCATGGGTGACGATGTGCACGGCGCTCTCGTGGGAAAGCTTTTCTCGTTTTGCAACCCGATTGACCCGGTTTTCGAACTCGTCGACCAAAAGGATATGGACGGCGTCCGGGTGGGTCTTCAGAATGTACTGGCTGCCCCGGCCCATGATGACGGCGTTGCCTTCGTCGGCGATCTGAACCACGGTCAGGACCAGGTAATCGAGGTAGAGCTTCTCGTCGATGTAGCCGGAGTCGTCCCTCAGGATCTTGTTCACCATCCCCCGGGAGGATATGATGCGGGTCATGAACCGGGAAAGCTTGGTGCCGGCCTCTTTTTCGACCGACAGCACGAAATCGGTGGAGACCTTGGCCTTGTCGGCGATCTGCTGGACGATGTCCCGGCTGGCGAGGGTGTAGCCCCTCTTATCGGCCAGCATCCGGCCCAACGCCATGGCGCCGGCCCCGTATTGCCTCGAGATGGTGATGACCGCCATACCAACCTCCCCTGGCGTTCGCGGCAGCTCGACCGTCTGCCCCTGTTCTATCCTATCCGATGGCCGGCGGGATCAGCAGTGTGGGAAACGCCGAGTTTTCGGCTATCTCACGCGGGGTGCTGCCGAGCCAGCGTTCGACCCACAGGTTTTTCGATGAAGAGCCGAGAACCACCATCGTGGCCCGGCATTCCCGTGCCGCCTTTTCGATTTCCGTCACCGCATTGCCCACGTGGACATGCGAGCGCGCCGTGGTTCCCTGAGCCTGGAAACGAGCGCAGATCTCCTCCAGCCGCGCCTTGGCCTCTTTGCGCGTCTTCTGGGCATTCATGACCGAGGAGCCTTCGATCTCGTCTGCATTGGCCACGTGAACCACGCGGACTTCCTCGATGAGCGGTGTGAGATCCAAAAGATACTCCACGGCCCTGAGGCTGGCCGGCGACCAGTCGGTCGCGATCAGCGGCCGCTGAAAAGGCGTTCCGGTGATGAAGGGGCTGTCGGTCACCGGCTTGTATACCAGCACGGGGACGGGCAGCCGCCGGATCAGCTCGGTGACCGTGGAGCCTGCGTAAAACTGCTCCAAGATCGTTTTGTGGGAGCGCCCGATGACGACCAGGTCGGCTTCTTCTTTGGCGACGGCCTTGGCCACTTCGGCGGCAAGGCTGCCGATCTGGATGTAGACCCCCACCTCCATGCCCTGCTCGAAAAGCCGCTCCGCCCAATCGATAAAGCGGATGTTGGCGGTCTCCTTCAACCGGATGGCCTCTGACTTCTGGTAGCCGATACCTCGGCGCATGGCCACCTTTTCGCGCTCGATGACGTACATGAACACGATGTGCTCCAAGCCCGATTGTCTCAAACTGAGCAGGGTCTTCAGCGCATCGTAACCCAGGTCTTCAAATTTGGTGACGTACAGTAGTTTGCCGATTTTCATGCGCCGCTCGCTTTCATGCATGCATCTCGGGGTATACGGTCACCCGATGGTTTTTTTGATCGTCGCGGCCAGGACATCCGCATCCACCGGTTTCTCGAGGTAGAATTCGGGCTCCGGCACCTGGCTTTCGCCGAACTCCGTCAGCGCCTGCTGGGAGCGCAAAAAGGTTTTTTCGGCGATTCCGGACAGAATGAGGACCTTGACCTCCCGGAGGGACGCATTGGTCTTCAGCTCACGGTAGAGCCGGATACCGCTCTGGCGCGGCATGAGGACGTCCAGGATCACCAGGTCCGGCTTTTCGGACTTGATCATCTGCAGGCCTTCTTCTCCGTTTTCGGCCTCTATCGCCAGATAGCCGTTTTCCTCCAGCACGGTTGTGTTGAACAAACGGACATCCGGATCGTCATCCACCACCAGTACTTTTTTACCCATGGGCAGGCCTCCTTCTCCTAATTATCTGACATCCGATGTTAACCTGTCAAAAAGCAAAAGTCACGCTGTTCGATTTTCGGTCCGATAGGGCAGCCAGACGCTGACGGTCGTTCCCTGCCCGAGCTTTGTCTCCACCTCGATGCGCCCCCCGTGTTCCTCGACCAGCTTGTGCGTGACGAGCATCCCCAAACCGGTGCCCCGCTGGCCCTTGGTGCTGTAAAACGACGTGAACAATTTCTCCTTGACCTCAGCGCTCATGCCGGTGCCGTTGTCGCCGACCTCGAACCGGATCGTTCCGTCGGCCTCGGCGGCGGTTCGCACCGTCACCTGCCAGCGCTTGCCGGTCTCTTCGTCGAACAAACAGGCATCCATGGCGTTGGACAGCAGGTTGAGTAAAACGGTGTGAAGGGTGTGGGGGTCCAAGAGCACCTGGTCGATCGCGGGGTCGAATTCGCAGACAAGCTCCACGTGCTCCTGTTCCGCCCTTTCCCGGACCAGCTCGCAGACCTCCGCGGCGATCGCATTCGGGGCGCACGGTTCGTATTGGGGCTGCCGCTCCTTCGAATAGGAGAGCAGGTCCATCACGAGGTCGGAGGTCCGTTCGATGGCGCGTTTGACCATGTCCCAGCCCTTGCTCAGTTTCTCGTTATTCTTTTTGGCAATGCCCACATCGACGAGGTATCGGCCGCCCTTGAGGCCGTGCAGGATGTTTTTGATCCCGTGGGCCAGCCCGGCAACGGTCTGGCCGATGGCGGCCAGGCGTTCGGAGTGTACCAGCTCGCGCTGCAGCTTTTTGATCTCCCGCAGGTCCTGGAAAAACGCCACGGTGCCCAGCTTGTGCGAACCCTCGACGAGGATGCTGCCCGAAAACATCACCGGGATGCGCTCGCCGCTTTTGGATTCGATGCCGGCTTCCCGCCAGGGCAACTCCTTGTAGGATCTTTCGGCTTTCATGGCACGTTCAAACAGAGCGTTTATCTCCTCCGGGAGGATCTGCGCAAGCGAGCGGCTGTTTACAAGCTCTTCCTGGGAGTGCCCGAAGATCCGCTCCGCACCCGGATTGAACACCACGATGCGCAGATGTTCGTCGGTGGCGACGATCCCTTCGTAGGAGCTCCGGATCAGCTTGCCTAAAAAATTGGTGCGCCGCCGCAGTTCGCGGGTGGCGATTTCGATTTTGCCTTCCAGGTTCTGGGTGTATTCTTTCAGCCGCTGCCGGATGTCGATTTTTTCTCCGGCGCGCTTAAGGGCGATGGACAACGCCTCGTCTCTGACCGGTTTGTTGATGAAATCGGACGCCCCGTACTGCAGCGCCTCGATGGCCTTGTCGATGTCGCCGTGACCGGTGATGATGATCACCTCGGTGTCTGCATTCAACGACTTGACGCGCTTGAGCACCTCGATGCCGTCCATGCCGGGCATTTTGATGTCGGTGATGATGACCTCGGCGTGAGTGTGCTCGAACTCGGCGAGGCCTTCGGCGCCGCTGGCGGCGGTGGAGACCTCATAACCGTCAGCCCTCAAGGAGCGCGCGAGCACCCTGAGAATATCGGGTTCGTCGTCGATGAGGAGCACGGTTGTCACGGTTTGGATGATCTCCTTAACCCGCCGAGGGGAACGTAAGCCGAAAAGAGGTTCCCTTGCCCAGCTCGGATTCCACTTCGATGTGGCCGTCGTAGTCCTTGACGATCCCGTAGCTGATGCTGGTTCCCAGTCCGGTGCCTTTGCCGGTCTTTTTGGTGGTGAAGAACGGTTCGAACAGTTTGTTTCTGACCTGCTCCGTCATGCCGATGCCCGTGTCCACCACTTCGACCACCACGCGCCCATCCTGGCGGTAGGACCGGATGGTAAGGTGTTTGCGCTTATCTTCCATTTTAGCCTGCACGGTTTTTTCATCCATCGCGTCGATGGCGTTGCTGATCAGATTGACAAAGACCTGCTCCAGGCGGTTGTGGTCCGCCATAATCGGGGGAAGCTCCGGGTCGAGGTCGAGGGCGACTTCAACCTCGTGAACCTTGAGCTGATGCCCCAGAATCTTGAACACATCGCGAATGGGGTCGTTGATGTTCAACCTGCTGCGGGAGACTTCGGACTGCCGGGAAAAATCCCTTACATGCTTGATCACAAAGGAGGCGCGCTCGACGCCGGCGATGATGTCCTCGGCGACGGTTTCCAACTCGGCCGGCTCGACGGTCTGCCCCTTTTTGAGCACTTTCAGGATGTAATCCGCCGAAACCTGGATCACGTTCAGGGGTTGGTTGATTTCATGGGCCATGCCGGCGGCCATTACTCCCAGGGTGGTCATCTTGCCGGCCTGCACCAGTTGGGCGTCCTTCTCCGTGGTTTCCGTGATGTCGGTGGTGGTCGCGATGAGAACATCGCGACCGCCGTACTCGGTGCGACTGACGTTGATGTTCACGAAAAAGGGCCTGCGGTCCTTCTTGAAATGACGTTTTTTTGAAAACAAAACAGACTGCCCTCTTTCGATCTGCTGCAGGCCGTTCTTGACGTCTTCTTCGCTCTCGTCGCCCAAGACAAAAAAAGGCAGGTTGACCAGCTTGACCTTTGGGTAGCCGTAGCAGGCCTCGGCCGTCTGGTTGGTATCCAAAATTTGGTGGGTGCTGGGGCTGAGGATGAAGATGGGGTTGGGGTCGCTGTCGAAGAGCGTGCGGTATTTTTCCTCGGAACGGGCGACCTGCTCCTGCAGGTTGGCGTTTTCAATGGCCGCTGCGATGCGGTTGCCGATCACTTCCATGACGTTTTTCAGATGCGGCGAAAAATGCTCGGGCTGCCGGTTGCCGATGCGAATCACACCGAAGCTGCTGTTTTCCTTGGAGAGGATCGGGATATAGGCCAGGGAGTGAAGGCGTTCGTCCTCCAACAGTCGGATCTCATCGAAGCAGCCCTCCGGCAGCTCTTCCAGCATGGTGAACCGGCCGCTTTCGGCCGCCTGGTGAACGGCGCTGGCCGTGTCGGCGATCGGCAAGAGGCGGCAGGCATCTTCCGAAAGGCCGAGCCCGTGCTTAAGGTGATACCGTCCGTCGTCGTCCAGAAGAAAAAGGCAAATTCCGTCGGCGCTCACCAGTTGCTTGAGTTCGGCCAAGGCGGCGCGGATGCGTTCATCCAGGCCGCCGGGTGCGTTCAGCGCCGAATGAATGGAAACCAGGGCGCTCAATTCCGCCGTGTGCCGCTCCCGCTCCTCCTCCGCGCGCTTGTCTTCGGTCTTGTCCCAAAGGGTTTCAATGGCGCCGACGATGCGGCCGTCCGGGCTCTTGATGGGGGCAGCCGTGAACCAGCACCATCTGCCGCCGTTGCCCAGGTGGGGGAAGAACCCCTCGGCCTCATAGGCGCCCTCGATGAGGGCGGACTTGCGCCACGTGTTCCCGTAAAGCCGGCGGATTTCGTTTTCCTCGGTCTGACCGAGGATGACGTCGGCCATCGTCGGCCGCGGGCTGTCATAGAAAGGGGCCCACTGGCGGTCGGTGCCGATCTGTTGGCTTGCCGGGAGACTCGTCAACTTCTCGAGAGCCCGGTTCCAGTGCGTCAGGATATGGTTTTGGTTGATCACGAAGGTCGGGATGGTGCTGCCCTCGATGATCTGGTACAGGGTGCGTTCCTTGCCCACGAGCTCAATTTCAATTTCACGTGAGCGACGGTTCCGGCGTTCGATGATGGTGGCGAAGCGGTCCATCACCCGCGACAAAAAGTCAGCCAGGTGTTCCGGGTGGCGTTTGATGGATTCCAGTTCGCGGCAGGATTCGATCTTGACTTTACCGACCATTAAAAAGTCCCGGATGGCTCTGGCCTCGAAATGGTCGATCAATCTCAGCGTGGGGGGCTTCGCGTCCCGGAGGGTCTCGATGATCGCGTGGCTGTTGGTCAGTTCCAGAAGGGTCTCCAGTCGGTCCAGACGGAAGAGGTCCGTGTAATCCCCAAAGGTCGGGATGCCGAGGGATCGCGCGTGTCGGATCCCGTCGGCGTCCTGATTGATGTCGGCCACACCGAGGATCTCCGGGCGCTGGCCGGCAAAAACGTCATCCGCCAGAAATTCCAAAAAAGCCTTGCAGGTCCGGCCGCCGCCGACAATCGCAAGGTTGGATCCCAAGAGCTGGCGGATCATATTTTTCTCACTTTATAAAGAAGACCAGGGTGACGACGGCGAAACAGGGGATCAGAAAAACCAGTGCGTACTTTATAACATAACCGAAAAAACTCGGCATTTTCGTCCCGGCCTCCTCGGCGATCGAGCGCACCATGAAGTTGGGGGCGTTGCCGATGTAGCTGCAGGCACCGAAAAAGACCGAGCCGGCCGAGATCGCCGCCAGGTAATTGGGCAATTCCCCCATCAGGTGCGTTACGCTCACGGCCTCGGGCACGCCGGGGTAGAAACTGCCGAGCGCCGTGCTGAAGAAGGTCAGGTAAGTGGGGGCGTTGTCCAGGAAGGCCGACAGGACGCCGGCGGCCCAGAAATAGTGGGCGGGCTGGTTGACGGCTTTGATGAGAAACGCCATGGCGCCGTTCGGACCCGCCTTCAGGATCAGCAGGCAGGGCAGCATGGTGATGAAGATGCCGATGAAGAGCAGCGCCACCTCGACGATCGGCGCCCAGGTGAAATTGTTGTCCTCGCGCACGTTCACGCGCGTGGTCAGCAGCGACAGGGCGCCGATGGCGATCAACAGCCCGTCGCGGACCCAGTCCTGGAGGCCGCGGTGCACGCCGAGGGTGTTGACCTCCCCCCAGTTCACAACGCCGCTCATGAGCACGGCGCCGACGATGCCCGCCAGAAGAAGAAAATTGTGGGTGCCTTCCAGCTTGAGAGGCTCCTTGGGCCCCTTGGACGGGCGGTCCTTGGCTCCCTCTTTGCGGTAGTAGTAGGAATCCAGAATGAAATAGACCGTCAGCAGCAGCCCGGCCACCAACAGCATGTGGGGCAGGATTTTCAACGTCCAGAAAAACGAAACCCCGTGCAGGAATCCAAGAAACAGCGGCGGGTCGCCGAGGGGCGTCAGACTGCCGCCGACGTTGGCGACCAGGAAGATGAAGAACACCACCATGAAGGAGCGGTTCTTGCGAAAATTGTTGGCGCGTAAAAAGGGGCGGATGAGCAGCATGGCCGCTCCGGTGGTGCCCATCCATGAGGCGATCAGGGTGCCGACCACCAGCATCAGGGTGTTGACGGTCGGGGTTCCCCGCAGCGAGCCGCGCAGCAGGATGCCGCCGGAAACCGTGTAGAGCGACCAGAGCAGGATGATGAAGGGAACATAGTCCGCCAGGATGATGTGGATGATGGCGTGAACGGCGGTGCCGCCGAAAGCGATCACGAACGGGGTCCCCATGGCTGCCGCCCAGAAGATCGAAATCTTGCCGTAGTGGTGATGCCAGAAGTTCGGCAGCACGAGCGGCATCAGCGCTATCGACAGGAGCATGCAGGCAAATGGGATGCAGCTCCAGATGGGGAGCAGCTCGCCGAGATCGGGCGGCGCAGAAGCGGCTGACGCTTGTGCGGTCGATGCGTGAACCAAAGTTACCGGTACCGAAAAAAACATCAAAATCGCAAGAATCCCCAGCACTCCCAACGCCAGAAAACGTCTCATAAAGTTTGACCCTTTCTGCCGATCTGCTGATTTCTAAACATTCGGCGGAGCCGCATCAGAGCCTTACCAAACTCTTTATCATTTAAAAAGGGTTTTTTATCTGATATCTGTAATGGCAATGACCGCATGACCGGCACTGTCAACGGCGGTGACGGATCGGGGAAAGGAGGATGGGATGAAAACGCTTAGGGCTGCTTTATGGTTAGCCATTTGGATGGGGGCTTTATTTGTCTCTTCAGCCATGGCGGAAAGCCAAGCACCGGCCGAAGGGGCATCCCTTCCGGCAATCCGTCTGCCGGCGCCCAAGGATGCCGGTCACGAGACCTATCTGGGCGTGAGCGGCAAGAAGGAGTTCTCGGTTGCGGACATTCCGGCCGAGGTGGTGATCATCGAGATCTTCAACATGTACTGACCGTTTTGCCAGAAGGAGGCTCCTTCTATCAACGAGGTCTACCAAAAAATCGAGAGCAACCCGAACCTCAAGGGCAAGGTCAAGATGATCGGAATCGGTGCGGGCAACTCGGCCTTCGAGGTCGATTATTTCAGAAAAACTTACAAAGTGCCGTTTCCGCTCTTCCCGGACCCGGACTTCAAGATCCACAAACTGGTGGGGGAGGTTCGGACGCCTTACTTTATCGGCGTCAGAAACCAGAAAGGCGCAGCCCCCAAGGTGTATTATTCCAAACTCGGCGCCGCCAAGGACGCGGAGGAGCTTTTAAAAAAGCTGCTGGCCGATTCGGGGCTGCAGTAGCAGGGGGTGCAGGGGGGATAAAAATGAAAACGAACGTGGTTGGTTTTGCCGTGGCGCTTGCATTGCTGGCAGCCCCGGCCGTGGCGGGGGCGCAGACGTTGAAGGACATGATCTACAACCCCGGGCTCCTCAAACCGATCGACAGCACGCTGAAGGTCAAGGTGGGGCAGAAGGCGCCGGATTTCATGCTGCCTTCGATCACGGGGGAAAGCGTCCGCCTGAGCCAGTACCGGGGGAAAAAGAACGTCGTGATTTCCTTCGTGCCGGCGGCGTTTACACCGGTGTGTTCGGATCAGTGGCCCGGCTACAACATGGCGCATAAACTCTTTGAGGACCATGACGCCATCCTGCTCGGCATCACCGTCGACAATATCCCCACCCTTTTCGCCTGGACGCACCAGATGGGCTCAGAGCTCTGGTTCCCGGTCCTTTCGGATTTCTGGCCCCACGGCGCGGTCGCATCGCAATACGGGTTGCTTCGCAAGGACGGGGTTTCCGAACGGGCGCTGATCTTCATCGACAAGAAGGGCGTCATCCGGGACCTGCTGGTCTCGGACATCAACAAGCGCCCCGACTTGGAATACTGCGCCACGGCGCTGGACAAGCTCGATCCGAAATGACGATGGCTTTGTAAAAAACCCAATTTCGGCGTTGCGCTTCATCCCGCTGTCGCTGCGGCGTACTGCACGTACACCTCACTCCGCGGGATTCGTGCGCCTTGAACTTGGGCTTTTTACAAAGCCATCGATTAGGATGACGACGCAAAAAAGGAGGTCTTCCCGAAACCCAACCGGGAAGGCCGCCTTTTTTCATTGCGCAGGCGCCGCCTGTCCGGGCGGGGTCAGGCCTGTTTCTTGAAGAATTTTTGCAGGAACTCCCCTTCGAGCGGCGACAGGTCGAACTTGACGCACGCTTCGTGAACCAAGCTTGCCACGTTTTTTCCTGGTTCGGACTGCCGTGATTCATCGACCCACTTCACGGCCTTCCGAATGCCTTCGCCTTCCGGCATGATCGTAGCCATATCGATCCTTTCTGATCCGGTGGATCGGCTCTTTACGGGAACATCAACGGTGCTTCTTCGTGAACGGAAACACGTCCGTGTAGCCCATGATGTCGGTGATCAAAAGGATGATGAAAACGAGCAGAATCGCGCCGACGATAAGACCCAGCGAGCTGCCGCCGGCCGGCAGGCTCTCAATGGCGCCGGCCAGCCGGACGGCTTCGGCGTCGGATAGACTTTCGGCGCGGGCTTGCGCCTCCTGGGGGTCGATCCCTTGGCGGACCAGGGCGGCCTGGATCTCTTCCCGGGCCATCAGCTCGTGGATGAGCCCGCGCGCGTTTTGGACCCGCTCGGCGTCGAAAACACGCTCGGTTCCCACCAGGGCGGCCGTGGCCTGGCACGGGCCGGAGATCATGAAAACCCAAATGGCGAGGAAGATGCTCAAAGGTCTGGCTACGCGGTAAATTCGTTTCATCGACGTCCCCCTTTCTGGTTGGTTCCGGTTGCAGTGTGATGTCTTGTCTGGCTGAGCGGGTGCGATGGGTCCGGTCGCACGCGCAGCGTCTGAAGCAATGTTCTTTGACTTCCGTGTCAGGTTCGATCTATTAAATCGGGTGCCCTTATTCTAAACTCGGAAAGACGAAGAGTCAACGACCGTTCGCACCGCGACCGAATTCGGTTTCGAGTTTCGTGCTTCGGATTTCGAATTTGGTTCCGACGTGTGCTGATTGAGAGGTGCCGGATGGCTTCCACACGACAACTGCGGGTTTCACGCCACGCTCTATGCGTCGGATCTCTCTTTCCCCTCGCAGCCGTCTTCCAGGATATGGACGGCGACGGTTATCCCGACCGGCTGGGGCTTTGCCTCGCCGTCGACCCCCGGCTCGCGGATGCCGGCATGTGGGCCGCGCTGATCAATCTGGCCGCGCGCCTGGCAGGCGAGGTGGTGGCCCTGGATCGGGCGATCGCTATGCCCCTGGCGAAGGCCCCGGGCGACCGGCTTTGCCTGGTCATCACGACCCCTGACAGCGCCTGTGCGGTGCCGGCTGTTTTCCGCAGCCATGGCCCGCACCGGGTGGTGCTGACCGGCAACTCTGCCGCAGTCATGGCGGCCGCGCTTGACAGCCTGGCCGTCGGCCCGTTCAGGACCAACGCAATGCCGGACAACTGGCAGGCGATTCAAGCTGGAAACGACCAGGCCGAAGTTCTGGATATCGTCGACCGCCGGGAACGAGTCGTCGAGCGCATACGCCTGGCTTCGGCGTTCACGCCGCCCCCGGGCGAACGGCTGCCGCTGCAGCCGGCTGACCTGCTCGAGCTTGACGCCGGCCTCACCCGCGCGCCGGCAGAGGATCCTCGCCGCCGTCGGCTGCTGCTCACGCTGGACCTCGACCGCCGGCGGGTCTCCCCACCGGTCGGGTTCGCCCTGGCGGGTTTCGTTGCCCGGGCCGCGCTCGCCGCCACCGAGTTGCAGCTTCCCCTGGCCTTTGCCGGCCGAGCGGTACACCGCGGCGTTGTGCTGCGGGTCCGGGAGAACGGCGCCGAACGCCCGGGCCTGCGGTGGGCGGGCCGCACCATCCGGGCCGCGGGGCGCGCGGCGGCGCTTGCCGCCTGCATCCGTGACTGGACGCGGGTCGGTTTTGCCCCCGGCGGACCGGGCCGCGGGACCTGCGAGCGGTGGCATGCCCGGGTCGACGCAGTCAGGCAGATGCTCACCGGCGGCGGCCGGCCGTTGCGCGCCGCCCCCGCGGCAGCGCCCGGCTTGCGGCTTCGCGACAGCTGGCCTTCCGAGGTCAGGCGCGTCGCCGACGCCCTGCGCCGCCTGCCGGCGGGCGCGGGGGCATTGGACGGATTCGTCATGGTGAGCAAGCCGGCGGCGGCGCGTCGGGCGCTTGCGGCCGACCTTGCAAAAATTCTGCGCGAAAAGGGCTACCGCCCGCGGCTGACCGTTCTCAATGCCTACAAACCGGCTCTTTCATGGCTGCTCGAGGTGGTTCAACCCCGGCTGCGCAAGACCCCCGGCCTCACCCGGGTCGAGCTGGCGTTCCGGCCTTTCTCCGCCGGCCCCAACACGTTGGAAATGAAAAGCCGCTGGGCCCAGGAGATTTTTCCCGGGCCCGACCTGCTTGCGGCCGGACTCGGTTGGCCGGCCGCAAGCATCCGAATGGTCCGGCGGGCCGGCCTGCCGGAGGCTTACCGAATCCGGGCCTGGGATGCCGAAAACAGGCTTGCCTTCGAGCGCGGATTCACCCCGCGCTGGAACCGGCTGGCCTACCTGCCCGGCCGGCCACAGCTGGGCAACGTGCACCCGACCTGCGGTGGCGTGCGTCTCATCCAGGGCCGGCAGGTGCTGCTCGACGCAGACATCGCGACCGACCGCGAGGTGTTCTGGCGGCGGTTTCAGGAGCGCTGGCTGCCGGCGATCGAGGCGTGCATGCTCACGCGCCTGAAGGCCTCCCGCGGCCGTCTGCCAATGGCCTTCTGGGAGGAGGTCCGGATCGATGTGGCGCTCGATGAGAGCGACCAACGCCTGGGGCTCGGCGAAGAGCGGGTGGCGCCGATGGAGGCCCTGCACGAAGACCTGTATTTCGTGCTGCTGGATTTTTTCAGGGTTTTTGCCGAGGAGCACACCCTGCCGCCGGAGGTACAGTTCGGCCGCATCTTGCCGGTGGTGGCGGCCGCCGCTACGGCCGGCCAGCCTTCCGGCCGGCTGAAGGCCCGGCCGTTTTCGAACGCGGCGCACGTCTCCGTCGGCCCGGCCTTCAGTCGGCCGCGTGTTGCGGGGCTGGTGTCGGAGGGTGCCGCGCTCACGCTGCGGATGGTATTTCCGAAGCAAGCCCCTGCGGCCGAGGAAGCTGAGCGCGTATGTGCCGCGGGCCGGGCCCGGGGCCATGACCTGCGCTTTGACCCCGCGGACCGGTCGGTGTCCCTGCGCCTTGCCGCGCCCCGACCGTCCCGGCAGAAGGAAGCCGGCCCGGCAGACGTTGCGGCCCCCCCCATGGATCGCCTTCTTAAAGCGGCCGAGGTGGCTGCTTGGGTGCGGCGGCTGGGCCGGCTGCCCGACGTTTGCGGCTGGCGAGCCGGTTCCTCCTGGCAGGGCCGGCCCGTGTGGGCCCTGGAGGCGGCCTTGGGAGGCGCGGGCAAAACGGTCTCGCAGCCGCGGTTGCGGCTGCTCAAGCCCAGCCTGCTCGTGAACGCCCGCCATCACGCGAACGAGATTTCCAGCACCAACGCCGCTCTCGCCCTCGTGTGGGAGCTATCGGCGACGGAGTGGGGCCGGTCAGCGCTCAAGCGGGTGAATGTCGCCGTGGTGCCGCTTGAAAACGCCGACGGGGTCGCCACCCTGGAAGCACTCCTGCCCGGAGCGCCGGACCACAAGCTCCACGCCGCGCGCTACAATGCCCTGGGGGTGGAGTGGTACGGCGACTATTTTTCCGACGCGCCCCGCTTCCCCGAGGCCCGGGTCAAGCCCCTGCTCTGGCGCCGCTGGCTGCCGCGCATCGTCCTGGACGCGCACGGGGTCCCCAGCCATGAGTGGGACCAGCCCTTCTCGGGCTATGCGCCCGGCCGCTTTCGGGCCTACTGGATCCCGCGGGCCTTTATCTACGCGGTGATCCCCTTCCTGGACCGACCGGATCACCCCGGATATGCGGGGGCGCACGAACTGGCGCGGGTGATGGGCCGCGCCCTCGCGGGCGATGCCGATATGGCGGCTCTCGACCGGGATCTCGGCAGCCGCTACCGGCGCTATGCCCGGGATCTGGCGCCGGAAACGTTCCCACCGGCGGCATCGCAGACATTGATGGTGCTGCCCCCGGAGGAGCGCATCGGCGGCCACAACTTCGCGGTGCGGCGGTTTCCGGTGACGGTCTCCGAGATCATCACGGAGGTGACAGACGAGGTCGTCTCCGGCCATCTCCTCGCGCTCTGCGCGCGCGGCCATCTCACGGTCGCCAAGGCCCTGATCGATTTTCTGGGACGGCGTCCCCCCGGCCGGCTCGACCGTGTCCGTCCGAAAAGCGGCGGGCTCGTGCTCGCATGGCGCCCCGGTGATGGAGGAATTTAGAATTGCAGGCCGGCTCGATTTAGGATAGAAAGCCGGATCAGTAACCAACCGTCAATGTAAGAAGGAGGAGGAGATTATGCGCAAACTGGTGCCCTGTTTGTTTCTGATCCTGTGCCTGTTGCCGGCGTTGAGCTTCGGCGCCGAGAAGGCGGCGACCGGCG
>DATITS010000139.1:0-2026 GCA_035467535.1 Desulfobacterales bacterium | reverse complement strand
GACATCCTCCAGCACCGTCGGGCTGAAGAGTTGGTCGTCGGCGTCCTGGAACAGCAGGCCGATGCGGCGGCGCACCTCGGTAAAATCGTCTTCTTCGCGGACGTGCCTGCCGAAGATTTCAATGCGGCCGGAGAGCGGCTTGAGCAGACCCATGATCAGGTGAAACAGGGTGGTCTTGCCGCTGCCGTTGGGGGCGATAATCCCGATTCGATCCCCGGAGTTCAGACGGAAGTCGAGATCGCGCAGAACCGGCGGCCCTCCGGGGTAGCCGAAGGAGACGCGGTCGAGGCGTATGAGCGTCGTGCCGGCGGTCATGTTCTGCCCTTCTCTATGTCCACAGCTTACAGTTAGCGGATTTCAAAGGCCACGGCAAGGCGTTTCAGCCTGGCGATAGAGCCGTCCGCAGCTCGATCACCACCAGCCCCAAAAGCGCCGCCGACATCAGCAGGCAGAAGATCAGCCCCCCGCGGCCGGCCTTGAACTCCTGCAGGCAGTAAAACGTGCGTTTGAATCCCCGGCAGAGCATCGCCTGCTGGACACGCTCCGCACGTTCGGCGGCGCGCACAAACAGCATGCCGACCACATAGGCGTACGTGCGGTAGGTGTGCAGGTTCGTCGCCGGCTGAAACCCCCTGATTTTGACCGCCCGCATCAGCCGCTGATATTCCTGCTCGAGCACGAACACATAGCGGTAGGTCATCAGGAGCAGGTGGACGATCTTGTCCGGGACCCGCAGCCGGTTGAGGGCGTAGCCCAGTGTCGCCAACGGCATGGTAGCCACCAGGGCGATGAAGGCGAGCAGGATGGCGTTCGACTTGAGAGTGATCTGGGCGGCCAAAACGATCCCCTGGCGTGAAGCGTGCAGCGGGCCGATGCGGAAGAGCGCTTCTCCCGGGAACGTAAATGGGATCACTATCCACAGCAGCACGACCAGCCCGTTGACGACCGCCAGGCGCTTGAGAACTTCCCGGACCGGCAGCCGGGCAAGGCTCGCCAGGACCATGGACAGGGCCAGCGCGGCCGTCAGCGCCGTGAACTCATGGGAAAGCGCCACCACAAAGGAATACCCCGCCGCCGCAACCAGCCGGATGCGGGGGTCACAGCGGTGCATTTGAGAATTTCCCAGGGCGAACGGCTCGCTGATCATGAAATCCCCTCAAGCGATACAAAGACCGCACAACGCCGGATCACGGCACGGGGCGCGGTTTTTCGACACCCTGATCGGGCTCAAAAATGATTCTGTGATTCACCAGGTTCATCCGCTTCAGCTTCGCCTTGACCGTTTTCTGCTGGCCGAAGATATTTACCAGCAAAAAGCCCCCGTCCGGCTGGGGTTCGACGACGTCCACCGATTCCAGGATAAGATCTTCCTCACCGTTGGCAAACCAATAGGCATTCGCTTCACACATCGGGCAGTACCTCCCTGAGTTTTTTAGTGACGATCTGTTGAACCAGATGCGGAAGGGGCTCGGCGCTGACCCCCACCAGGACCACGGGCTCCTGCGCCAGCGGCAGGAAAATCTTGGGGGCCGGGCTGGACATGACCGCCTCGGCCATTTTCGGCGTAACTTCACCGAACATGGCGTTGGCCCAACCGATGGAAATCGGGCCGATGATCACATCGGCCGTCGCACTGGTGCGCCGGATGGCATTCTCCCCCGAAGCCGCGCGATTCGCGCCGGCCTTGAGCATCTGGGCCGCAGCGATCGCGTTGGTTCCCAAGGCGACCAGTTCGATCGATTCGCCGTGAGCCTCTTTCAACGCCTTGATCACCGCGGCGCCGATGCCGCCGCCGTGGCCGTCGATGACGCAGATCCGTTTCAAATGACCGCTCCTTGTGGCTTGCGCTTGAAGTAGGCGGCGACCCCGACCAGACCGAAAATATATCCGAGACCGCCAAGAACATCCGTCAGCCGTATTTTTTGATCCTGCATCTCGGCGAGCGTTCTCATAATGGGCGCGAGCTTCTTGTCCAGCGCTTTTTCAAGCGCCTTGTCGATGCCCGCAGGCAACGGTGATGCCGCGG
>DATITS010000138.1:0-4107 GCA_035467535.1 Desulfobacterales bacterium | reverse complement strand
AAAGCGGAGCGGCTCGCTGGTTCCAGCGCTGGCGTATTTTCTTCATGGCCTGTGCAGAGCTGTGGGGCTTCAGGCGGGGGCAGGAATGGCTGGTGTCCCACTACCTTTTGCACCGCCGGTGAGGGGTTGGCGCTTCGTTGCAGCCGATGCCGCGATACCCTGCGCTGGTATCACGGGATTCGAGCCGGCAGCAGAGGCAGGATGGGCTCTTTCCGGCACATGGGCTTTGTCATCAGAATCTGCACGTCCCCAAGGTAGCGTTCCGCGAAACCTCCCTCGCAGTAGCACAGATAAAATTCCCACATGCGGATGAAGGCGTCCGGGAAGCCGAGATGCCTGACGCGATCGATGTTGTGAAAGAAATTTTCCCGCCACAGTCTCAAGGTTTTGGCATAGTGCGCCGTGAGGTCCTCCAGGTGGAAGATTCTCAAATCGGTTTTGTCGGCCACCGCCTTTGAAATCGCGGTGACGGAGGGGATGCAGCTGCCGGGGAAAATGTAGCGTTTGATGAAATCCACGTTGCGCTTGTGCCAATCGAAGACCTGGTCGCGGATCGTGATGGCCTGCAGCAGCAGCATGCCCTCGGGCTTCAGGCGTTCGCTGCAAACCCGGAAAAATTCATCCAGGAAGTGATGCCCCACCGCCTCGATCATCTCGATCGAGACCAGCTTGTCGAAGGTTCCGGTGAGGTCGCGGTAATCCTGCTTGAGCAGGGTGATGCGGTCGCTAAGCCCGGCGGCGGCAAAACGGTGCTGCGCCATTTCGTGCTGCCGGTCGGAGATGGTCGTGGTGGTCACCCGGCAGCCGTAATGCGCTGCGGCGTGGATGGCAAACCCGCCCCAGCCCGTTCCGATCTCAAGCACGTGGTCGGCGGCCGACAGGTCGAGCTTGCGGCAGATGCGATCGTATTTGGCGATGGAGGCCTCCCGCAGGCTTGCCTCCGGCCGCTCGAAGATGCCGCAGGAGTAGGTCATGGTGTCGTCCAGGAAGAGCTCGTAAAAATCGTTTCCCAGATCATAGTGGGCGACGATGTTGCGCCGGCTGCCATCCCGGGTGTTCTTGTTCATTGCATGCACGACTTTTAAGACCTGAGCCATGACCCGGGCGACACCCTTGTCCATGCCGCTGAACACCTCGGGGTGCAGGGCGAAGATGCGGATCACGGCGGTGAGATCACCCGTGGACCAAAACCCCGACATGTAAGCTTCGCCGGATCCGATGGTGCCCCCGAACAGGCAGTCGCCGTAAAACCGCTGGTGGTGCACGGTGATGGTGGCTTCCAGCGGATGCCGCTCCGAGGTGCGGCCGAAAGCGTAGCGCTCGCTGCCGTCCACGAGATTCAATCGGCCGCGTTCGAGCCCGGCGAAAACCTTGAACAGGATCCCGCGCGCAAAGCGGTCGAGCGACCGGGCTTTCAATGCCTCCAGCCGGGGCGCTTCCGAAGGGATGATGTGCTCCGTCATGGCAGCTGCCTTTCCGCCATGGGGGGGCGTCTTGGGGGATGGGTGAAAAAGGGGGCCCCTTTCAGCTTCAGCCGGGCGGCCTGCCAGTAAATCATGGCGACCACCTTGACCGTCATCAACGGGTATTGAACCAGCACCCGCGTGAGGCTGCTGCGGGTGATGCCGCAGCGCCGGACACCTAAACTGGCGTCGAAGAGCCTCTTCCCGCTTTGGTAATCGATCATGTGAACGTTCAGCGCCTCGCCGGGTTCCCTGAACCGCCAGTCGTATTGGATGTCCATGTCGATGAAGGGCGACACGTGGAAGGCCTTGGCGAACTGGTGGCGGCGCCAGTCCGGCAGAGGGTGCTGATTTTCAGACTGGTCCAGCACATAGGTGTGCACCTCCCCCCAGGGCGTGTTGTGGATCTCAACGACAATGGTCTCCACCCGTGTGTCGGACGCGTCCCAGCAATAATAGAAGCTTGCCGGGTTGAGGCAGTGGCCGAAATAGCGCATGTGGCAGAGCAACCGGATGGGGCCGGTCGGCCGGCTGCCGGTCTCGGCTATCACCCGATCGCGCACCGCTTGCTCGAGGGGGATTCTCGGGTCGCCAAAGTGGTCTTCCCGGCGGAACCAGGCGACATTGGGCCGGTCGCACGACCACCGCGGGTGGAGGGAAAAGACCTGCTGCAGTTCGGATAAGTCCAGGTACACCATAAAGAGGCGGTACCGGAATTCATTGCGCACCGGGAAAAACCGGCGGTGTCGGATGAAGCCTTCGTAGATGCAGCTTTTCATCAGCAGCGGGGGGATAGTGTCGGGTGTTTTATGTGAAGTTTCAAGTCTGGAAGCAAAAGGCTGCAAGCCGCCCGGCGCAACTATCCAGTAGTTGAATACTAAACACTAAACACAAAAAACCAAACACCCTTTTAAAGTGTTTTGCCGAAATGCCGGCAGACTTCGAGGGCGCTGTTCACGCCGTCCTCGTGGAACCCATAACCCCAATAGGCTCCGGCGAAGTAGGTGTGGTTGACGCCGTTGATCTCCTTCAGGCGCCCGCGGGCCGCTAAACTTTCCGGGTTGTAGACGGGATGGTGGTAGACCATCTGCTTGATCACCTGCTGCCGGTCGATCGCCGCCTGCAGGTTGAGCGACACACAGAAGGTTGCCGGTGCGTCCAGGTTCTGCAGCATGTTCATGTTGTAGGTCACGGCCACCCGGCCGAGCGCTTGCTTCGGTATGTGGTAATTCCAACTGGCCCACGCCGCCCTTTTTTGGGGCAGAATCGAGCTGTCCGTGTGCAGGATCGTATGGTTTTCCTGGTAGGGGATCGCCCCCAGTATGGCCCGTTCGGCTTCCGAAGCATCGGCCAACAGGCTCAATGCCTGATTGCTGTGGGCGGCGATCACCACCTTGTCGAAGTTCTCGGCCCGGCCGGCGGCGGTGTTCACCTCCACGCCGTCGGCCCGTCTGCGGACCGAAAGCACGGGGGAGTTCAGCCGGATGCGGTCGCGGAACGGCTCCGTGATCGGCCGGATGTATTGCCTGGAGCCGCCCTTGATCGTCAGCCACTGGGGCTGGTTGCGTACGTTAAAAAAACCGTGGTTTTTGAAAAATTGGGCAAAATAGCGCGCCGGGAACCGGTCAAATTCCATAGGGTCGGCGGACCAGATGGCTTCGCCCATGGGAATGATGAAATGCTGGATAAAGAAGCGCGAGTAGCCCTTGCGTTTTAAAAACGCTTCAAGGGTCAGCTGGTAATCATCGGCCCGGAGCAGCTCCTCGGAGTCCCGCTTGAAGCGGTACACATCCAGCAGCATCCGGTAAAAAGACGGCCGCAGAAGGTTGATGCGTTGGATGAAAAGCGAATTCAGGGTGCTGGGGCTGAACTCCAGACCGGTCTTTTCGCACTGAACGCTGAAGCTCATGACGGAGGGCTGCCATTCCACGCCCAGCCGCCGCATGAGGTTCATGAAGTTGGGGTAGGTCGCCGCGTTGAACACGATGAAACCGGTGTTCACCGCATAGGTCCTGCCCTGCCACGCAACATCTTCCGTATTCGTGTGCCCGCCGACATAATCATCGGCCTCGAACACAGTGATGTCGTGCGCGTCGCTCAACAGGTAGGCGGTCGCCAACCCCGAGATGCCGCTGCCGACGATGGCAATTCGCATGGATAGCGTATCCCTTCAAATAATTAGGAGTCAGATGTTCGTCCGGGGCTCTCCGCCGGAAGCCGGGCCGGAAGTGCGCACATGCTCCGGCACAGGCCGTAGATCCCTCACGATTCCCAGCCAGGACATCAGTTGGAGGAGATAAAAGGTGACATCGATCTCCCACCAGAAGAACCCCTGGCGGGCGGAGATGGCGTAGTGGTGGTGGTTGTTGTGCCAGCCCTCGCCCAGCGTAATGAGCGATAGGACCCAGTTGTTGCGGCTGGTATCCGGCGTGTCGTAGCGCCGGCTTCCGATCATGTGGTCCAGCGAGTTGATGGTCACCGTACCATGAAAAAGAACCGTGGAGGAGATGAAAAATCCCCAGATCAGCATCTGCGGGCCGCTCGTTCCCAGCTGCGGGGCATAGGCCTTCAGCACCGCGCCGAACGCGTAGAGTCCCGCCGCCAGCAGGACGGGCACCAGGGTGTCGAACCGATTGAGCCAGAC
>DATITS010000137.1:0-11847 GCA_035467535.1 Desulfobacterales bacterium | reverse complement strand
TCTGAAAAACCTTGGTTTGGAAGAAAGGGCGAGGAGTGCTTTGGAAGAACTCTCCGGAAGGAGAGGACAGGTTCTGGAGTTTAAGCCGTATATCCAAAAAATCGCAGTTCCGGGTCTTCAGGAATGAAAAAGCCGTCTGGGGAGCCGTCAACTCCCCAAACGGCGATGGCAAGAAACCGTAACTAATTGAAATTATTGGCGTCCCCAAGGGGATTTGAACCCCTGTTGCCGACGTGAAAGGCCGGTGTCCTGGACCAGGCTAGACGATGGGGACGAATGAGTTTTAAATATCTGGTGGGCCGTGCTGGACTCGAACCAGCGACTCTCTGCTTAAAAGGCAGATACTCTACCACCTGAGTTAACGGCCCGATTCAAAACGATACTCTATACGGATCGCCGGCGCTTTTGTCAACAAATTTCTGGGACCAGCACCGCTCCGAATTTTAGCTTGAGGCAAGAGGCTTGAGGCTCGAGGCTCAAGCAAACAGATACCATCACCTTCGCTTCCAGCTTCGAGCTTCCGGCTTCCAGCCGTTTTCATGTGAGCATTTACAATAGCCGCACAACGCCGGATCACGGCCTCAGTCGCAGTTTTTCAACCGGGTTGGCCTGCGGCCCCGATGGCGGCCGCCCGGCGATCCGTCACAGGCAAACCGACGTCAGGATCAGCGCCACGGCCGTCCCGAAGAGCACCCAGTCCTTGCGCCCGGTCGTCAAGTCCGGGTCGGTGCGCGTTTCGGAATAGCAGCGGGCCTCCATGGCAACGGCCAGGTTGTCGGCGGTTTCGAACGTACGCCGCATGAGCGGTATGCCGAACGCGATCAGGCGGCGAACCGGGTTGCGGCGGTTCTCGCCGGCGCGGGCGCGCTGGGCGTCGGAAATCTTCGCCGCCTGCTCCAGGATCACCGGCATGAAACGGGCCACCAGGCCCAGCATGGTGGCCACGCGCTCAGCGGGCACCCACGGGACCGGTTTCAGAAACCACTGGACGCCAGCCTTGATTTCCGCCGAGCGGGTCGTGGCGATGAAGGCGGCGCCGACGATAAAGACCAGCACCAGGCGCAGGCAGATGAGCGCCCCCTCGCGCAGCCCCTCCCGGGTCACGGCCACGGGGCCGATCGCGGCCAGCGCGGTGCCGTCGGTTGAAAAGACCCGGGCGATGAAGACCAGCGTCAGGAGAAAAAAAACCCAGCGCAGCTCACCGGCCCGAGCGCGCACGACCGGCCGATAAATGCTGAAAAGGATGACGAGCACGATCATGAGCATCGACAGGCCGGCAAACCCGAGCCGCAGGCCGGCCACGGAAACGCCGGCCATGAGGATAAGCTTCAAACGCACGTCTAAAACCAGGCCGTATCGGGGCGGCATCAGCTCAGCCATGACAGCTCCCCGCTCCCGCGCCGCGCGGCCTGAGGGCTCCTGACGTCGAAGGCCTCAACCTCGGAAACCACCGCCGCGGGCAGTCCGTCTGCCACGATCGTGCCGTGCTGCATGATCACGAGGCGGTCGGCGTGGGCCAGCACCTTGTCGAGATCGTGGGTGCTCAAAAGGATCGTGTGCCCGGAGCGATGCAACGTCACCATCTGCCCGAGCACCTGACGCACCCCGGGGTAGTCCAGGTTCGAGAACGGCTCGTCGAAGACGATCACCCGCGGCTGCATGGCCAGGATCCCGGCAATGGAAAGCCGGCGTTTTTCGCCGCCGGACAGCCGATGGGGGCGACGCCCGGCCAGCCCCTCCAACCCCACCGCAGCAAGTGCTGCCGCCACACGCCGGCCCACCTCGGAGCGGCTGAGCCGCAGGTTCTCCGGACCGAACGCCACGTCCTCATGCACGGTCTCGCCCACGATCTGGCTGTCGGCGTCCTGGAAGATCATGCCCACCCGCATCCGGGCCCGCAGCGGGTCGTCCGCGACCGAAACCCCGGCCACGCGCACCGTGCCGGAGGTGGGCATCAGCAGCCCGTTCAGGTGGCGCAGCAGGGTCGTCTTGCCCGAGCCGTTGGCGCCGGCAATCACCACGAACGCGCCTTCCTCGATGTCGAGGGTGACGTCCGCCAGGCCGATCGTGCCGTCGGCAAAGCAATGGGTCAGATGTTGGATTTCGATGATCAGGGACATTGCGAACTCATGGATTCATCAGCGGCCGGACGGCCCGGGCGATCAGGGCGGCGGCGGCGATCTTGAGGGCATCCCCCGGGAGAAACGGGACCATTCCCAGCGCCAGCGCTTTCCCGAACGGCAGGCCGGTCACCGCTGCAAGCCACGCCACCCCGCAGGCATAAAGCACCACTGCGCCCGCGGTCATGGCCGCCACATCCCAGGCCATGCGCCGCGGCAGCCGCTCGGCCATCTGCCCGACCAGGAACACCACCGGCAGGTAGCCCAGCAGAAAACCGCCCGTCGGCCCGACGATGCGGCCGATGCCGCCGGTGCCGCCGGCAAAGACCGGTAGCCCGACAATTCCCGCCAGCAGGTAGACCGCAACACTCGCCAGCCCCCAGCGGCTTCCGAGCAGCAGGCCGGCCAGTAAGACAAACATGTTCTGCAGCACGATCGGCACCGGGCCGATGGGCACCGCCATGTAGGCGCCGGCGGCCATTAGGGCCGCAAACAGCGACGCGTAGACCATCGGCCGCAAAGCGGCTGTTGCCGCCGGACGCGGCGGATGAAACGCCCCTTTGCTTTCCGCGCTGCCGTTCATTTCCGATCCAATCAATTCAATAAAAAACTGCGCTGTTTTGCCCCTCGACCCCTTGACCCCTCAAACCCTTGGCCCCTTTGAAAAATTCATGCCTGCAGGAAACAATCCCCGTAGATAACGTGCTTCAGCGACCCGTCGGACTCCTGTAGAATGAGGGCCCCGTTTTCGTCCACGTCCACGGCAGTGCCCCGAAGTTCCTCTTTCAGGGTCACGATCCGCACCGGTTGGTTGAGCGTGACCGAATAGGTCTTCCACGCGGGGATGACCGCGTCCCAGTCGCCGGCGGCGATGCCGGCCTCGAACTCGTCCAGGAAACGCGCCAGGAGCTCCCGGCGCGAGACCGTCCTTCCCAGCAGCGCCTTGAGGGAGATGGCCGGCGGCTCCACTCCGGCGGTATCGTTGTTGACGTTGAGCCCGATCCCGATGTTGATGAAGGCGACCCGCTCCCCCTCCGCTTCCATCTCGGAGAGCAGGCCGCACAGCTTGCGGCCCTGCACCAGGATGTCGTTCGGCCACTTGACCCCGGCCGCCACCCCGTAGCCGTCACGCAGGAGGCGGGCCAAGGTCATGGAAGCCAGAAAGTTCACCCGCGAACTGATCAGCACCGGCAGACCGGGCCGCAGCACCACGGTGACGTAGAGCCCGCCCGCCTCCGACTGCCAGACGCGGCGCATGCGCCCACGGCCCTGGGTCTGGCGGTCCGCGATTACGACCGTGAAGCCCGGACAGCCCTTGCGGGCCATCTCCTTGGCGACGTCCATGGTGGAAACCGCTTCGGCCAGGAAGGTCACCCGCTCCGCGCGGCCCGGAAACTCCCAGGGAAAAAGCCCGTCGGGTGCACTGAGAAGCCGGTACCCCTTGGGGCTTGTTTCGATGACATAGCCGTGCTCCTGCAACTTCTGGAGGTGTTTCCAGACCGCCACGCGCGACACCCCCAAGGCGGCACACAGGGCACTGCCGGAAACGACCCCTTCGGATTCCCGCAGCTTCTTTAGAATTTCTGCTTTCATTTTCGTTAACCTTATAAAAATTGAGGTTAACGGTTGACGTCGAAAATGTCAAGCGGGAGGGATGGTTACAACTCAGCCTCAGAGGGTTCACGATTCAAGGGTTCGGGGGGGAGATGAAAGCCTATCGACGGTTGGAGGGTAAAAATATTGGTATTAGCCGCAGACGGACGCAGACAGACGCAGACATTTTCCTCCGCCGACTTGGCAGAGGAAAACAGGCTCGTCCTCCAGGCGGGTGAGATGAGTGGCAAGAGGCGAATTGACGGGGAAGTTGCGATTGGTTCCTCATCGCGAAGCGAATGCACATTTTAGCTCCGCAGGTCGCGGAGCTAAAAACCCCATGCAGCAGAAGGCGAAAGCATTCAGCGCCCGTCCGCGTTTATCTGCGTCTGTCTGCGGTAAAAAAAGGAGCCCGCCCATCGGAACGATAGGGCCATCCCGGGGAAGATCACCAGGAAGCCGATGCGCGTGTGATAGCGGGCATAAACGCCACTCAGGTTGGACATGAAGAAGGCGCTGACGCACACGGCCGCCAGGCTGAACAGCGTGAGCTGCAACAACGCATCGTCGCGGCTTTGCCGGAGCAAGACAACGGAGGCCATGCAAACAAAGGCGCAACACCAGAACAGGGCGGTCAGCGGCCGGTCGATTTGTTTTAGAAACCCCTGGAGCGCCCCGCTGGCTTGCCATGTCTTTAAATATCGCCCCACGTCGTCGGGATAGCACTCCTGCAGGTCATCCACGGTATTGCACCCCTTAGCAAACGCTTCGAGCCCGTCCGAAATCTCGTAAACCGAAACCAGCGCATAAGTGTTGCGCGCCAAGGCCCGCACATGGGAACTGAAAAACTGCTGAAATTCAGCCACACTGTAAAAAACGAGCTGCCGGGACAGACGGTTGAGTTCCTCCCAGCTGAGTTTCAGCTGGTGGACGGCCTTCCAGGAAAACGATTGGTGCGCCGGGCGGCTCCACTCGAGCACTTCGGCTTTGCGTGCACACAGCGCGAAGCCGGGGTCGTCCCGGCACTTGCCTTCGATGACCTCGGGCATGTCGTGCAGGATTCGCGAGGCCAGGAAAACATAGCCGTTGTCGGAACTGAACCGGAGGAGCCCGCCGAACAGGTTGAACACCATGACGAGAACCACGGCGCCCGCGATGCACAGACAGGTTTTCGCGGCAAACCTGGCCTTCGCCTTCACGGCGGGCAGAAAGACAAACGCCGTTGCCGCATAGACGGGAAAGTTGCCGAAATGGGTCGCGCACGCAAAGGAGAACAGAACGGCGATCCCGGGGGAGGAGTGGCCGGTTGCCAGCGCGAAAAGGCAGATGAAACCGATGAGGCTCCAGGCATCCGCCAGGACCCACCCGGCAAAGAGACCGACCCCGGAGAGGACCAACGCCAGACATAGCGACAGAGGGTAACGCCGCTTCAGCACGATCCCGGACAAGAAGGCGAGCGTGAAAGCGGTGGCCGCGCACTGGACCACGACATAGCCCCAGAGGCCTCCCGCCAGCACCGCGGGACGCAGCGCGCAGCCGAGCACCGGGCTGCGCATCTCGTCCGGGCAGGCGCCGAAATAACCCCAGGAGTCGGGAAACAGGAACGGGTAGCCGTTCAGCAGGGGGTGCAGCAGCAGGAGCCCGAAAATGACGGCGGACAGAACCCACTCCGGCTTGCCCCACCGGGGCTGTTGGCGATTGTCTAAAAACAGGGCGGATGGGCACCCTCCCCCGCCGGGTCCCCCGTTCGCGGAACGATCGATCATCGGTCACCGATCTCCTTCCCGACGTCCATGACGGCACCCAAGAAGGCGGCCAGGAAGGTCTGGGTGGCCGCAGCCAGGAGGGTCACGGAAAAGACCATGAGCCGGGTGGCGATGCGGCTGTCAAAGGGGCCGAACATCGTCTCGCTCCACTGCAGGAAGCACCAGCCGAGTCCGCCTAATCCCAGCACGAAAAAGGCGAGTGCGGCCAGGGCGAGCCGCTCCAGGCTCAGCCGCTCCAGCAGGTCGCCATACCGCCGGTGCCGCGGCAGATAGCCCTGGCGCGATGCGTAGCGGCGCCCCAGCAGCGAGAAGGTGATGCTCTGCACTCCCACGATCAGGCACAGGCAGCCGACGATAAAGGTCTTGTTTTCAAAGACGACATGCCCCACCTGCAACGGCCCGGGAAACAGCAGGGCCACCATCAGGCCGCCCAGCACCAGGAACGCGACACCGGGATAGAGAAACAGCCAGCGCGGCGAGTAGGTCAGCAGAAACTTCAGGTGCCGCCACCCGTCGCGCCAGGTGCGCAGGTGCGGCGGCCGCGAGCGGCCGTCCTTGGACAGGGTCGTCGGCACCTCGACGATTTTCAACCCCTCCAGGGCGGAGCGCACCACCAGCTCGCTTGCGAACTCCATGCCGGGGGTCCGCAGCTCGAGCGCCCGGATCGCCTCCGCGTTGAAGCCGCGCAAGCCGCAGTGAAAGTCATGCACGGTCACACCGAAGAGCAGCCGGCCGATGAAGCTGAGCAAGGGGTTTCCGAGGCGGCGGTGCAGCAACGGCATGGCCCGGGCCGCGATGCCGCCCTTGAACCGGTTGCCCATGACCAGGTCGGCGCCGTTGCGCAGCTCGGTGAGGAATGCATCGAGGCGGCCGAAGTCATAGCTGTCGTCCGCGTCTCCCATGACGATGTAACGGCCGCGTGCCGCCGCGATGCCGCCGCACAGGGCCGCCCCGTAGCCGCGCGCCTCGACTAGCACGAGCCGCGCCCCCATGGCTTCCGCAATCGACCGGGAGCCGTCGGTGCTGCCGTTGTCGGCCACCAGGACCTCGCCGCCGATCCCGGCGCGCTGCAGAAACGCGAGCGCCTTGCCGATGCAGGTCCCCAGGGTCTCGGCCTCGTTCAGGCAGGGCATCAGGATGGTCAGTTCCATCAGAGTCCGTCGGGGCGCCTGAGCCGCTGGCGCCGGTTGTGTTCCATGTGGCGGCTGGAAACGAATGCGCGCCTGCGTGCCTACAGGCTTGCGAGCAGCCGTTCGTGAATATTGTCGAAGCCACCGTTGGACATGACCAGGATCACGTCGCCGGGGGCGGCGGTCTGCGCGAGATGCTCGATGATCCGATCGGTGTCGGCGAAGAAGCCAGCTGTTTTGCCGCGGCGGTTGAGTTCGTGCACCAGATCCTCCGAGGAGAAGCGCTCGGCCTCGGGGACCTTGTCGAGCCGGGGCGGCCGGCGGATACAGACCATGTCGACGCCAGCGAAGGCGGCGGGGTAGACCGGCTGGAACACCTTTCGCATGCTGGAGTTGGTGCGCGGCTCGAAGACGGCGATGATGCGGCGGCCGGGGTAGGCAGCCTTCACCGCTGCGATCGTCTCGCGTACGGCCGTGGGGTGGTGGGCGAAATCGTCCATCACGACGATGCCCCGCTTCTCCCCGCGGATCTCCTGCCGGCGCCGGATTCCCTCGAACGTCTCCATTGCGCCGGCAAGAACCGCGGCCGATAGGCCGAGGTGGTCGGCGACCGCGATGGCGGCGAGCGCGTTGAGAAGATTGTGAGTGCCGATGAGGCGCGTCCGGAAACGCGCAAACCGGCTGCCCCCCTTCAGCACGTCGAACGTGGTCCACGGGGGATCGACCGTGATCGGCCCCAAGCGAAAGTGCGAACCCTGGTTCCTTCCGTAGCGCTGCACCGTCAGCGCCGCCCCCGCGACCACCTCCGGAATGTGAGGGTCCTCGTCGCAGACGACCAGCAGACTGCCCGGCGGAAGGCCGTCCGCCAGGCGCCGGAAGGCGCTCTTCACGTGGGCGAGGTCCCGGTAGATGTCGGCGTGGTCGAACTCGATGCCCGTGAGCACCGTGGCAGCCGGTCGGTAGTGCAGGAACTTCGGTCCCTTGTCGAAGAAGGCGGTATCGTACTCGTCGCCCTCGAGGACGACCGTACCGCCGTTTCCCAGCCGGTAGTTGCTCTGGAAGTTCTTCAGAATGCCGCCGATCACGAAGGAGGGCTCGCACCCGGCGGCCTGCAGGATCCAGGCGAGCAGCGCCGAGGTGGTGGTCTTGCCGTGGGTGCCCGTCACCATCAGGCTCTGCCGGTCGCCCACCACAAAGCGGTTGATTGCCTGGGGCATGGAGCAGAACGGCAGGCCCAGGTGTTCGAGTTCGACCGCCTCCGGGTTCAGGCGGGTGACGGCGTTTCCCACCACCACGAGATCCGGCCGATGGCCGAGGTTCTCGGGCCGGAAGCCGTCCATGATCCGGATGCCGCGGCCGGCGAGAAAATCGCTCATGGGCGGGTAGACCTTCTGATCGGAGCCCGTGACCTCGCAGCCCAGGTCCTTGAGCATGCAGGCCAAGGCCCCCATGGCCGTGCCGCACACGGCCATCAGGTGCACCCGGCGCACATCGTCCGGTATGACGTTTTTGGACATATCCATGGAAAAAAGCTTGAAGCCGGGAGCTCAAAGCTCGAAGCTCGAAGCTCGACGGAAGAAATCTTTTTAAGACTTCCAGCTTTGAATTCGAGTCTCAAGCTTATTTAAGGTATTGACGCGGGCCCCCCTCACCCTGCACTCTCCCCCACTCCTGGGGGAGAGTGCAGGGTGAGGGGGCTGTTCTCGGTCGATGCTATGTCGCGACGATTAATAAAGGTGCCTGATTACGAAGCCGCCCCGAGTCGGCCCAACACCTTTTCCGCCGCATGGATCGTGGCGTCGATGTGCGCATCGGTGTGGGCCGCGGACAGGAACAGGGCCTCGAACTGCGAGGGCGCGATGTAGATCCCCTCGCGCCGCATCCCCTGGTAGAACTTCGCGAAAAGGGGAAGATCGCTCTTCTTGGCGTCTTCGAAACTTTTTACAGTTTCGGCGCAGAAAAAAAGGCCAAGCATGGAGCCCACGTGGTCGACCTGGGCCGGAATGCCCGCCTGGGCTGCCGCCTGCGCCAGGCCGACCGTGAGCCGGAGGCTCTTCTTTTCCAGTTTCGCGTAAAAGCCCTTCTTCTGGAGCTGCTTCAGGGTGGCGATGCCGGCCGCCATGGCGAGCGGGTTCCCGGAGAGGGTCCCCGCCTGGTAGACCGGCCCCTGCGGCGCGATGTGGGCCATGATCTCTTTGCGCCCTCCGTAAGCGCCAACGGGCAGACCGCCGCCGATGATCTTGCCGAAGCAGGAGAGATCGGGCGTGATCTTGTAGAGCGACTGGGCGCCGCCGTACGCCACCCGGAAGCCGGTCATGACTTCGTCGAAAATAAGGATGGTGCCGTGCTTGGCGGTAAGCGCGCGCAGCGTCTCCAGGAAGCCCGGGGCCGGGGCGACCAAGCCCATGTTGCCGGCCACCGGCTCGACGATGACGGCGGCGATCGCGTCCCCCTTTTCCCGCATCACTTTCTCGAAGGCGGCGGAATCGTTGTACGGCAGCGACAGGGTGTGGGCCGCAATGGACTCGGGCACCCCCGGGCTGCCAGGAATCCCCAGGGTGGCCACCCCGGAGCCGGCCGCCACCAGCAGGGTGTCTGCGTGGCCGTGGTAGCAGCCGTCGAACTTGACCACCAGGTCGCGTCCGGTCACCCCGCGGGCCAGTCGGATGGCGCTCATCGCGGCCTCCGTGCCGGAGTTGACCATGCGCACCATCTCCACTGCGGGTACTGCGGCCACCACCATCTCGGCCAGCTCGATCTCGAGATCCGTCGGCGCGCCGAAGCTGGTCCCCCGCGCGAGCACCCGGGTGATGGCCTTGACCACGGCCGGGTGGTTGTGGCCCAGGATCATGGGCCCCCAGGAGCCGATGTAGTCGATGTAGCGGTTGCCGTCCGCGTCGACGATGACCGCACCCTCGGCTTTTTGGATGAAGAGCGGGTCTGCGCCCACGGATTTACAGGCCCGTACCGGGCTGTTGACGCCCCCGGGAATGAGTTTGAGCGCGCTTCGGTAGAGCTGGCGGGATTTCGTGGCGGCCTTCATATTAAGGATATCCTTTCAATTCAATACGGTTGACTTTTGAAATCCGGTGAAAAGTATCAGATCGGCTGTTGGGGGTCAAGCGGGGCGGCGGCGATCCGCGGACATGTCCACATTATTCAAACGGCCGTTGCCCTTCGGGCGCCCGGCGTGGTAAACAGCTCTTTCGCGCGGTTGCTGCACAGGCATCCGGCCGCAACGGGGGAACGCTCACACGCTATGGGACGATCGCGCGCGCTTCAGACGCTGTCGAAAATGCTGACCTATGTGCTGGCGCGCCGGCCGGACGAGTTCGGCCTGGTGCCGGACGGCGACGGTTACGTCAAGATCAAGGACCTTCTGAAAGCGCTGCACGAGGACGAAGGGCTGCGGTATGTGAACCGATCCCACCTCGCGGAAATCATCCTGAGCGTGCCCGAGGCTCCGATCGAAATTTCGGAAAACCGCATCCGCGCCCGAAACCGGGAGACGCTTGCGCCGACGACCGCAGCCGAAGCGCTGCCCAAGGTCCTTTTCACCGCCATTCGCCGCCGGGCCTACGCGGTCGTGTTGGAACGCGGTGTCCGGGCGGCAGAGCCTGCGCGCATCGTGATGACCGCAAGCCGGGAGGATGCCGAGCGGCTCGGAAAGCGCATCGACCCGGAGCCGGTCATCCTGACGGTGCTCGTGCAAAGCTGCCGGGATCAGGGGGTGACGTTCGAGCAGGCCGGCGAGGGCTTTTTCCTGGCGGATCTCATCCCCCCGGGCGGCTTCTCCGCCCCCCCGCCTCCGCCGGAAAAGCACGCGGATACCCGCCCGCCTGAAAAGCCGGCCGGCGCCTCCAGCCGATCCGAAACGCCGGGCAGCTTCTTGATCGAGGCCGGGGACGTCCTTCAATCGCACGCCCCCGACTACCGGCGCCGCACCGCCAAGGGCAAGAAAATGGACCCCAAGCGCTTCAAACGCGAAAAGTGGCTCCGTGAAAAACCGCCCTGGAGGGAGTGATTTTGCGATTGACAAGGCGCATCGAAGCTGGTATCAACCACCTCCGATCGTTTTTCAGCGGCGATTTGTGGGCCGTTAGCTCAACTGGCAGAGCAACTGACTCTTAATCAGTAGGTTCGGCGTTCGATTCGCCGACGGCCCACCACACATCGCTCACATGGGTTGGCTCGCTTCGAGCCCAGCCCATTTTTTTTTGATGGCTTTGTAAAAAACCCAATTTCGGCGTTGCGCTTCATCCCGCTGTCGCTGCGGCGCACTGCAAGTGCGCCTCACTCCGCGGGATGCGCGTGCCTTGAACTTGGGCTTCTTACAAAGCCATCGGTTATGATGTCGTTTTACGAGTCCATCTTTATTGGGTCTCAGAATTCTATTGACCTGCCTTCTGTCAGTTGCTATAAAAAACAGATTTTCAGAATTTTAATACCTGTCCATCCTTGCTCTGGAACCAAGGTATCCAGGGCTTCATACCCAAGAGGAGGATCTATGCGAAGGTACGAAACATTCATCATCATCGATCCGGATCTCTCCGAAGAGCAGCGCCTGCCGGTGCTCGAGAGAGTGAAGGAAATCATGGCCCAACTGAGCGGGTTTCTCATCCGCATCGACGATTGGGGCTCCCGGAAACTGTCCTACGCCGTAAAGAAGAAAGAGCGCGGCTATTACGTGCGCTTCGATTTCTGCGGCACGGGCCAACTCGTCAACGAAATGGAGCGGTTCTTCCGCATCGACGAGCGCGTGCTCAAGCACATGTCGGTCCTGCTCGATGCGCATCCCGACCTGGAGCGCATCAAAGAGGAGATGGCCAAGGCCGAGGAAGAGGCGCAAAAAACCGCCGCTACCGCACCGGTTGCCATCATCGAGCCCGCTGCCGCCGCAACCGCGCCGGTCGCCATCATCGAGACGGCTGCCACCGAAGCCGCCCAACCGACCGAACCCGTGCCACCCCAGCAGGAGGCCTAAACCATGCCCGCACCCACCAACCGAGATTCCCGGCCGCCCGACGGCGGCGTCAAACGCAAAAAACGTGTTTTCCACCGCCGCAAAGTCTGCCGTTTCTGCGCGGACAGCAGCATCGTGATCGATTACAAAGATTCGAAGATGCTGCGATACTTCGTGACCGAGCGGGGCAAAATCATCCCCAAGCGCATCTCCGGGTGCTGCGCCAAGCATCAGCGCTCGCTCACCCATGCCGTCAAGCGCGCGCGGACGATTGC